>JACRCB010000142.1 GCA_016219165.1 Deltaproteobacteria bacterium
CCCCTCCAAAGACTTTTAGAGGTGGGCTGTGCCCACCAGAACTGAAAATTTTTGGAGAGAGTTTGAGAGAACCTTTTTACAAAAAGGTTCTCTCAAGATACTTTTTCAGAGCTTTCAAGTTATTAAAGAACAGCCGGTAAGTCAAGGGGAAAACCGGGGGAAACCCTTTTGTGTAGGGTTTACCTCCAAACCCGCCCCGGAAACTTCAAGATTCCTCCATCCGAGTCTTTTTTGGGAAAGAAATCCGATACCCTCTACAAATCAAGACCCTTTACAAAAAAGATTCCCCGGAAAGGAACCCCTTTAGTTTCCCTTCATCCACATCTTTCAAAATAACCTTCCCTATATCCTCCACGAGGACAAAACGTATCTTTCCCTCTTTAACCTTCTTATCGAACCTCATGGTCTCGATAAAGTCCGGAGGCGAAATGCCCCGGAAAGACACCGGGAGGCCGAATCCGGATAAAAGGTCTTTTATCCTTCTCACCGCGTCTTTCCCTGTCAGTCCGAGAAAAAAGGAAAGTTCCGCGGCCATGGCCATGCCTATCGAGACCGCCTCCCCGTGTTTGAATTTCGTATAACCCGTTATCGCCTCTATCGCGTGCCCGAAGGTATGGCCGAGGTTCAGTATGCTCCTAAGCCCTGTCTCCCTCTCGTCCATGCTTACGACCTCCGCCTTTATGGCGCAGGCACGCTCGATTGCGCGGGTGATCTCATCCTTAAGGCTTAAGAGCCGGTCCCGGTTCTTTTCGAGGAAAGAAAAGAACTCCCCATCCCGTATCACCCCGTACTTTACGACCTCGCCGAGTCCCGAGATAAATTCCCTTTTCTCAAGCGTATTCAAAACGTCCGGGTCTATGAAAACGGCCTTTGGCTGGTAGAAGGCGCCGATTAGGTTTTTACCGAGGGGGTGGTTGACGCCGGTCTTACCGCCTACGGAACTGTCCACCTGCGCCAGGAGTGTAGTGGGAACCTGGACATAAGGAACCCCCCTTAGGAATGTGGCGGCAACGAACCCCGCCATATCCCCCACGACCCCTCCTCCGAGGGCTACTATGGTGGAGTCCCTCTCAAACCTCTCTTTAAGAAGACGGTCGTATACCAAAGATACCGAACTGAGGGTTTTGTATTCCTCCCCGTCCGGCATCTCGATTGTAACCGGGTCAAGCCCTGCGCCCCGGAGCGAATCGAGGAGTCTCTTTGAATAAAGACTTCCGACGTATGGGTTTGTAATGACCGCGCACCTGCCACCCAGTCCCGCCTCCCGCATCCTCCTGCCGACGCTGTCAAGAAGCCCCCTTTCAACCGTTATGGGATAAGAACGGTCGCCCGGCATATAGGGGGAAAGAGCGAGTTCCACCTTGATTGTGCTCATTTTTTCCGTCTTCGCTTTGGAGAAAACTTTCTGCAAAAAGGCCTCTGGAAAAGGTTCCATCTCAACAGAATAAAAACCTGCGTATCTCCTCCGTAACCTCTTCCACACCCTTTTTTGTGGTATCTATCAAAAGGTCGCAGTCCCTGTAAGCCGCCTCTCTCCTTTTAAGCAGTTCCTCTACGTAAGCCTTTCTGTCGGGTCTATCCAGAAGAGGCCTTTCATCTCCGGAACCCACCCTTTCCAATATCGTCCCGCTCGAGGCGGCAAGGCATACTACGGTGCCCCATCCCCGGAGAAACCGCCTGTTTGCCTCGTCTATGACCGCCCCGCCGCCTGTTGAAAGGACGAGTCCTTCTTTCCCGGAGGTAATATCCCTTATGACGTCCTTTTCGAGAGCCAGGAAGAATGCCTCGCCCTTCTCTGCGAATATCTTCCTTACCTTCATGCCGGCCCTCGCCTCAATCAAGTCGTCCGTGTCCGCGTACTCAAGCCCCAGCCCTTCGGCGAGTCTTTTTCCGACGGAACTCTTTCCGGTTCCCATAAATCCTGTGAGGACGATGTTCATAGGGACTGATGCGCGTAAATATAGGCAGGGGTCAGAAACTTTTAATCTGCTTGAGATAACCCCTGTAATTTCTCCTCACCTCTCTTATCGAATCGCCGCCGAATTTTTCGAGGAATGAGGACGCTATCTCGAATGCGACCACGGCCTCCCCTACCACACTCGCCGCGGGCACGGCGCAGACATCGCTTCTCTCTACACTCGCGGAAAACGGCCTTTTGGTGAGGAGGTCCGCAGACCTCAAGGGCTTATACAGGGTCGGTATGGGCTTCATCGCGGCCCTGAGTAATATGGGCTCCCCGTTGCTCATCCCCCCCTCTATGCCTCCGGCGTTGTTTGTTTTCCTGAAAAAACGTCTTTCAAGCGGCCAGTATGAACATCCCTTGCCGGAGTATCCGTAGAATATCTCATCGTGAACCCCGCTTCCCGGGGTGGAACTCGCCTCAAAGCCCATCCCCACCTCCACCGCCTTTATCGCCTGTATGCCCATAAGGGCCATCGCGAGCCTTCCGTCGAGTTTCCTGTCCCACTGGGCATGGCTTCCCAGTCCCGGCGGAACCCCGGTCACAGCGACCTCGAATACCCCGCCGACACTGTCCCCTCTATTCCTTGCGAGGTCGATTATCTTCTTCATCTTGGACGTCGCCGTTTTCCCGGGACAGCGGAGGACTGACCCTTCCGCCCTTGAAAAGAGTTCCTCCGGCCTTTCGCCCGCCCCGGCCCTGTATGAAACCCCGCCTATCCCCACCACCCAGCTTAAGACCCTTATGCCGAAAAGGGCGAGCATCCTCTTCGCGGCGGCGCCCACGGCGACCCTCGCCGCGGTCTCCCTTGCGCTCGAACGTTCGAGTATGTCCCTTATGTCGCGGCTGAAATATTTTAATGCGCCTGCCAGGTCAGCGTGCCCGGGCCTGGGGCGGGTAACCGCCGCGGCGCTTCCTTTTCCCGCCGCCATCTTCTCCTTCCAGTTTTCCCAGTCGAGGTTGGGTATCTGGAGGGTTATGGGAGAGCCGAGGGTTTTGCCGAACCTCACCCCAGAGGTTATATCCACCCTGTCCTCTTCTATCCTCTGGCGTCCGCCCCTGCCGTAGCCGGCCTGCCTTCTTTTAAGTTCCCTGTTTATATGGGACGGACTGACCCCTATGCCGGCCGGCATGCCGTCGATTACCGCGGTCAAAATCCTTCCGTGGGATTCCCCTCCCGTAAGATACCTCAACATACGCTCCCCTTAAAAAAAATGCACCCCTCCGTAATCTGCCGGGGGTGCATTTTTCAAGGCCAAAACGCTCTTAACCCGCGGCCTTTTCCTTCACTATGGTCGGGGTTATGAATATCAGCAGCTCCTTCTGGCTGTCGGAGACGGATTTACTCTTGAATAGCCAGCCCAGAACAGGGACGTCTTTAAAGTACGGTATGCCCATCTGGCTTTTATTCGTATCGGATACGATTATGCCGCCTATGACCGTTGTCTCGCCGTCTTTCACAAGCACGTTTGTGGTGGCCTCTTTTTTATTTATGCTCGGCTCTCCGCTGGACGAACGGAAAGTTCCGATGGAGTTCCTGCTCGCCTTAATCTCCATGAGGACGCTGCCGTCGGGCGTTATCTGCGGCTTTACCGTAAGGGACAGGTTTGCGTCTATGAACGTGGTCTGCGTGCCTGTTGCGGAGGTGGTCGCAAAGGGTATGGACTCGCCCTGCTCTATCTTCGCCTCCTTGTTGTTCATTGTGATTATCTTCGGCCTCGATATGGTCTTCACCACCCCGTTCTGTTCTCCGGCGGATATCCTCAAGTCCAGTATCAGGGGGTCAACCCCGGCCTTGCCGAGGATGAACCCTATTGCCCCGAGCGTGCCGGCCGTGCCGGTGGCAGGCAGATTGACCGCGTAGTTTGAGACGCCTACGTTGGAGACGAATTGTTTCTTCTCTACAGGGTAGACTGAGGTGCCCGTGTGGGCCTCGGTCTGCTGGTTCTGGGTGGGTTGGGCCATCCACTGGCCGAAGGCTTTCTCCGTGCTGCCGAAGGTGCTTGTCATCACCTTGCCCGTGCTCCCCTGATGCTCTATGCCCCACTGGATGCCGAGGTCCCTTGCAAAAGAAGACTCGGCCTCGACTATCCGGGCCTCGATAAGCACCTGGGGTATCGGGATATCGACCTTCCTTATGTATGCCTTCACATCCTCTATGGCGGAACGGACGTCCTTTATGACGACCGTATTCGTCGGCTCATGCACCGTAACGCTTCCCCTGTCCGTAAGCACACTCTTTAACTGCGCTGCAAGGGTTACGGCCTTGTCGTAATTAATGCGTATGTATTCGGTCTCCAGTTCCTCGAGTTTCTCAGCGGCCTTCTTGGCGGCCAGCGAGGCCTCTCTTTCCTGGCGTATCTTTTCAACCGTGGCTACCCTCACAACATTGCCTTCCTGCAACTTATCGAGCCCCTTTGTCTTGAGTATCAGGTCGAACACCTGGTCCCACGGCACATCGGTGAGCCTTAATGTTACGGTCCCCTTCACGTCCTCGGATGCGACGATATTTAAGTTGCTCACCTCGGCCAGAAGTTTCAGTATGTCCGCAATCTTCGCATCGGCCATATCGATAGAGATTCTTCTGCCGGTATATTTTTTCTCAGATAGAGCGCCCTCCTCTGCGGCCGGGGCCTCGGGGGCCGGGGCATTTTTCTCCGCGGACGTCACTGCCGCCGGCTGTAACGGGAAATCCACGTTTATGTCCCCGTTATCCTCCGTCACCTTGTAAGAGGCCTTGTCTCTAAGCCTCACGAAAAGGCGCACGTCGCTTTGCGGCGCGGTGGACGCCTGGTATGAACTTACAGATAAAACGGGCGTATTGAGTCCTGTTGCATCGAGTGTCTTTTTGAGCTCTTCCGGTATTACCGCCGATTTAATATCGACCGTCAGGGTCTTCCCGTCCTGAGACTCCCTCACCTCATAAGTGGTCTTTGCGGAGATTACGATTGTAAGCCTCGCCCTGTCCTTTAACTTCCTGAAATCCACCTTTTCAACCGTAACATAAGATGCCTTCGCCCCCTCTTCCTTTTTCGCCTCTATTTTCGCCTCTATGGGGGGCTGCGCCTTCTCTTCGGCCTTCTCTTCGGCTTTCTCTTCAACAGGCGGCTTGACCTCGGCAACGGGCGCTAAAGAAGGTGGGGCCTCTTTTACGCCGAAGGCGACGACGAGGGCGCTCTTCTCCTTCTTTATCGTATAGGGCGGAACGGCCGTAAGTGTGGTGTCGAAAACAAGCCTCACCTTGCCCGGATGGGCTCCGACCCTGATTCTATCGACCATCGGCAATCCCACCCGTATGTTTTTCATGCCTATGGCCGCGCCTACATCCCATATGTCAAGGACAACCCTCGGGGGGTCGTCGAGTCCGAAGGTGTTGTAATTGCCTATCGAACCGTCGCTTCTAATCGTGACAACCGTTGCCTCTCCCTCTCTCTCCACCGTCACATCCATGATACTCTTTGCCGCGGGGAGCGGCTTTTCCTTCCGCTCCTCCGGCGTCTCCGCGGGAGGGAGTGGAGATTGAGGCGCGGGCGCAGCCCCTTCTTCTTCCTTTACTTCAACCATGGCAGTGACTGCGCTGTCTTCTTTTTTGGCCTCGGCCGCTTTCGAAAACTCAACAAGTATACCCTTCTCGCCGGACCTTACCTCGTAATTCGTCCCTTGCTTAAGCCCTATTTCAACCCTGCCTATGGATTCTTCGCCAGCGCCGTATGCGGAAATAACAATGCCTTTAATAAAATCGTTGTCAACGTTCATCGGGCTCTCAACACCATTGGTGTCCACGGCCGGTATGTCTATTATGACCCTCGGCGGGTCGGTCAGGCCGAAGGCGGTGTATTTCACGGGCTTTGTCGTCTCGATAAGGACCGCATCCCCGCCTCCCACCACGCTTACATTGTTAACCGCGTTCTTAGCCTCCGCGGGAGGCGCGGCCGCTGCGGCAAGGGGCATATCTTCCCTCACGCCCTCGGCCTTCTCGGCGGCGCATCCCGCCGCAATCAAAAAGGCCGTAAGGAGAATACCGATTGCAAACCCTCTCAGACGATTCGTTTTTATATCCATCATGTCCTCCGTATGAACTCTATAACCGCCGCACCCTCTGTATTCTCCCCTTGCGCAGGGGGCTTAAGACGGGGTATTGCCTTAACAATTATCTCGCCGCCTTTTCCTTCTCATCTTCGGAGGGCAGCGACAATTCCATTCTGGGCCTGGAGATAACCCTGCCCTCTTCGTCTGTTTCCGTCTCCTCCACGATTATGCTGCGGCCCGAGACGGACATAATCCTTCCGTTTTTCAAACCGATGCGGTCTCCCTTCTTTGCCGTGTAAGTCTTGCCGTCCGGGGACTGGAGAAGCGCCATCGGAGAATCCGCGCCGCTTAAAACCGCCATCACCTTGAAAACACTCAGGTCACAGCACTCAAGCGGGGTCTTAATCTTCTCTTCCTTTTTCCCTTCGAGGGCAAGGTAACTTAAGAAGGGATTGCGCTTGGCCGCAATGACGGGAGGAGGGGCATTGGGCTCCTTTCCCTTGGGCTGGGCCTCGTTAGGCGAGACCGAAGGCTTTTCTGCCTGAACGGACGCCGGAGGTTCTTCCGTCTTTTCTCCTTTGCACGAAAAGAGGAGAAACGTCAGAACCGGCACAATGAGATCTAAAAACCGCTTTTTCCCGCTCTTCATTTATTTAGTGCCCTGCTCCTTTGCCCCTTCCCCCTCGGGTATGAACCTGAAGGTCATAGCGAGGAATTTGGCGTTGAGGCCGGGGGATAGATTCGCAAAACCCTTGATGTCCGCGAGTGTGACGTTTATCCCCTCGACATTGACTATCCTCGGAAGTTTGCTTACCCTTTCGCAGAATTCATACAGGCTCTCATAAGTGCCGTCTACCTCCATATCTACCGGGACCTCCGCGTAGAAACCCCTCGGGACCTCGGGCTTGGGCCTGAAGAGCAGTATCTTAAGGCCCGACATCCTGCCTGCCTCGCTTACGCTGTCTATAAGGCTCGGTATCTCCTTTTCGTTCGGCAGCTGCGTAAGGGCCTTTTCCAACTGCCCTTCCAGTTCCTGTTTCTCCATCTGATACCGGGGGACGTCCTTTGCGATATTCCTGTTTTCGGCCAACTGGACGGAGAATTCATTCATCCTCTCTTTCAAGGCGCCTATTTCCGTCAACCTCGGGCCGAGCAGGAACTGGTAGAAAAGCCCCGCAATCACGACCTCGACGACCGCAATGATGAGCGCTTTCCTGGAAAGCGGCAGTTTAAGGAGGCTGTCAACCTTTAATAGACTCTTTATGCCGGCCATCTATTTTCTCTCAATCTGCAGGGTGAACTCGACCATGTCCCGTCCGGATGCCTCTCTCTTCCCTCTCTGCGCCACCACGAGTTCCACCTTTGCGAAACCTTCGTAGGCCTGTAATCCCCTCATGAAATCCGCCACGGCTTCGTCCGAGGCGGCGTATCCGTTAAGGGCAATCACCTTGCCGTTGTCGGCAAGCGATTTAAGCCATGCCCTCGGCGGGACCGCGAAGCCCACCTTCGTAAAAAGTTCGACCGGACCCGTGCGCGCGCTCTCGAGTTTCCTTACCACATCGAGCTTGCCCTGGACGACCCGCTTGTCTTCTTTTAATTTAGAGAGTTCCCCGACCTGTTTTTTAAGTTCCTGGAGTTCATTTTCGGCCGTCGAGATATCCTGATTGAGAAGCGTCATATCGCTCGTCAACTTGAAATATAACGCTATGGAGATGGCGGCAACGCTTAAGGTGATAAGCCCGGCCACGGTGAGCTGGAACCTTATCGATTCTTTTTTCTTTGCCGCCCTTACCGGCAGCAGATTAATGCGTATCATCCCTCACCCCGCCTTATCATTAAAACGCCGCGCGTTCTCCGTTCATCGGTCGCCGAGTTTCCTCGTTGCCAGTCCCACCGCCACCCCGAAGTGCGGGGCGAGGTCTTTCATCTTCTCCGGGTCGAACACCTTGGGATTGCACGTAATGCCGTTAAACGGATTCGCAACCTCTACTATCATGTCCATCTTCTCCTGAACCGTCTCCTTAAGCCCCGCGACCTTGACCCCGCCGCCGCTTAAGAATATCTTGTTGACAATGACCGCGGGGTTCCCGCCGAGGAAAAAATCCACCGACCTTTTCACTTCCGCTGC
Source organism: Deltaproteobacteria bacterium (assembly GCA_016219165.1). GTDB lineage: Bacteria > Desulfobacterota > GWC2-55-46 > GWC2-55-46 > DRQE01 > JACRCB01. The sequence continues at coordinate 8,118 of JACRCB010000142.1, forward strand.
CACGTTGGATGAAACGCTGCCTAGAGCCTTGTTGAGTTCGGACTGCTCGAACCGGCCTTTCACATGGCCGAGTTTTATATCCTCGGCCTCCTTGAAGGTGATGTTAAAGTTTCTCTGGATTTCCTCCGTAAACTGGTTGCCTCCCAGCGGGATGGACCGGGTGAACGCCGTAACGCCGCCTACGAGGATGGAGATGCTCGTTATGCTTGCCCCTATGTTCACCATCACGACGTTCTCGCCCGGGGCGAACGTATAATTTATCTCGAGCATGTTTTCGAGGGCGAACGAGTCCACGTCCACGACCACGGGGTTAAGCCCGGCTTCCCTTATAACGTTTACGTAATCGTTTATGACGTCCTTTTTTACGGCGACGAGCATGACGTCCATCTGCCCCTTGCCCGCCGCAACCTCTCCCATAATCTGAAAATCTATGTTGACGTCGGTCATGGGGAAGGGTATGTACTGTTCGGCCTCCCACTGGATGCTCTCCCCGAGTTCCTCCTCGGTCATCGCCGGAAGGCTTACCTTCTTTATGATGACCGAATGGCCGGTGAGCGAGGAGACCGCGTCCTTTGTCTTTACGTTCTCTTCCTTCACAAGTGCGGCTATGGTATTGGTGACGGTCATCGAGTCTATTATGGAGCCGTCCACTATGGCCTCGGGCGGGAGATAGGCTATGCCCAACTTCGCCAGTTCCCATCCCTTCTTGGCCTGCCTCAATTGCAGAAGTTTTATGGAACTGGAACCTATATCCAGCGCCATGACCTCTTTTTTCTTCAGAAACGGCAGTTCCATGCCCCTCTTCTTCCAAGCGCCGCCGCACGCATGATTGCAAAACGCGGCCATAACGGCGCTTCGCTATTCACTGAATATCAACTCACGCTCCGAAAGTTTAAGCCCGAGGGCCTGTATAATCTTTCTCTTGGTATCGACCCTGCATTCGTAACCCTTCTCAATCCTGTCGATAGTGATGGGCGAAATCCCGGCCTTGCGCGCAAGTTCGGATTTGGTGATGAGCATGTCTTCCCTTATCTTCTTCAGGTTGTTCTTTTTCCTCGCCATTGCCTTTTCTCCGGCAAGAATATAACGCCGGCCCGCCTCCCAACGATACAAACTCTTTCATGCCTGTCATATTATAACAAAACCACCCTAACTTTATTCTATCAGCGGTAATTTGTCAAGAATTTTCTAAAATTGGTTATAAGTTATATAAAATTATGAGGGGACTGTGGGGCCGTTGAAAAAGGCTCATACTGTCATTGCGAGCGAAGCGAAGCAATCTCAACAATCGTGTAGTTTTAAAGGGATTGCTTCGGGGCCGACCCATCCTTCGGATGGGTTCCCCGCCCTCGCAATGACACACGGGAGGTTTTTCAACAGCCTCGCTGTGCCCAATCCCCCCAATCCCCCTTTGGAAAAGGGGGAGGAAGTTGTTCTGTCATTGCCTTATCTACCGCCTCACCCACCTCAAGACCTTCGGCATCCCTATTGTCTGTGCCACCCCCGCGGCGACGTCAAGGCTTCCAACGCCGGTTACGTTGCCGTTGAAATCGATGGTGTCCTGGGCCATTATTGTGCCGTATATGTCTATCGTGCCGGTCCCTCCGAGGTTCCCCATGACGTATATCATCCCTTCCCAGAGGAAGGTGCCGGAGACGTCAAGGTCTCCGGTAACTATGAGGATGCCCCTGCCCGCGCCGTTGCTCGTTATCTTGGCGGTTTTGCCGGGGTTGTCTATGTATATGACCTTCGAGTCGTTGCCGCAGATATGCGGGGCCGGGTCTGTCGTGGCGTTCGTGCTGCACGGGTTGCCCCAGTCCGTCGTGTCATATACAACGGTGGCCCCCACCTGATTATACGGGGACGGCGGGTCCGCGTAACTCTTGAGGTCAGAGAGGTCAACGCCGAGGTAGGAGTTCATAACTGCCTCGCCGGGGTAGGTCGCGGAGCAGGCATTGGTGCAACTTCCGGAGCACCCGCTGGTCCCGCCGTCGGCCGGGTCCGCGCATACGTTGGCCGCCAGGGTGGTGGAGCCGCCCGCGTCCAGGCTTGAATTCGAGAATATCTCCCCTGCCGGGGGCACGACGTTCAAAGTGCTCGCGGCTATAAAGGCCCTCACGTCCGCGACCGTCCCTGCCGCGGACGTCGTCCCCTCCGAATCTATCCGGTAAACGGGAACGCCGGCGGTGCATGAGCGCGGCACCGCCGTGCCTGTAAACCCGAAGTCCTTGCAGTAAAGGACTATCTCGTTATTGCAGCCGTTTCCGGGAGGGTTGTCGTTGCACCATGTGTCCCCGCCTTCAAACGCGTATGAGAGGTTCGCATTGTATGTCCCGTCAAGGCCCGGG
>JACRCB010000015.1 GCA_016219165.1 Deltaproteobacteria bacterium
AACATCCATTATCTCGAAAACGCCGGTCCTCCCCTTGTAGCCCGTGCCCCTGCACTCTATGCACCCCTCGCCGTAATACACCGGATACTCCTTTTTAGAAAGGCCGAGGTGGGCTATTTCCTCGGGCCTTAAGCGCCTCTCTTTCTTACAGTTTGCGCAGGTCTTCCTCAAGAGCCTCTGCGCCGCTATGCCGAAGACCGTGGCGGATACCAGAAACGGCGCAACCCCCAGGTCTATAAGCCTCGTAACCGATGTGGGGGCGTCGTTTGTATGAAGGGTCGAAAGCACAAGATGTCCGGTGAGCGCGGCCTGCACCGCATAGGCCGCGGTCTCCTTGTCCCTTATCTCGCCGACCATTATAATGTCGGGGTCCTGCCGGAGGATGTTTCTGATGCTCGAAGCGAAATCCACTCCTATCTGCGGCTGAACCCCCACCTGGTTGAATTCCTCCATGACCATCTCTATCGGGTCCTCGATGGTTATGATGTTCACCTCCGGAGAGGCCAGCGACTTAAGCGCCGAATAGAGGGTCGTGGTCTTGCCGCTCCCCGTGGGGCCCGTAACGAGGATTACCCCGTTCGTTTTCTTAAGATACGAATTAAAGAGGCCGTATTCCCTCCGGTAAAAGCCGAGGTCTTTCAATTCCTGGCAGAGGATATCCGGGTCGAATATCCTTATTACGACCTTCTCCCCGAACGCGGTCGGAAGGGTTGAAATCCTCAGTTCTATCTCCTTTGAGCGGAATTCGGTCTTTATCCTTCCGTCCTGAGGGCGTCTTTTCTCCGCTATGTCCATCCTCGAAAGCGTTTTTATCCTCGAAAGAATCGATGGGTGGACTATCTTGGGTATTGTGTGTATGTTGTGGAGTATGCCGTCTATCCTGAGCCTTACCAGGGATTTTTCCCTCTTCGGCTCTATGTGTATGTCGCTCGCCCGCTGGTCGTATGCGTAGTGAAGGAGATACTCTACCGCATTTACGATATGCTGGTCGGTGGCCTCTATCTCGGAGGTTCCCTTTAATTTCACATACTGTTCGAGGTTGCCCAGGTCTATCGCCCCGCCCATCTGCTTCTCCGCGGCCACCACGGCGGAACGGAACCCGAAAAACTCCCTCACTATCCTCATTATGTCGGTCTTGGAGGAGAGGACGAGTTTTACCCTCATCTTTGTGGTGCGCTTCAGGTTTTCGACCGGTTCGAGGTTAAAGGGGTCCGCCACGGCAATGGTTACAACACCGTCTTTCTCTCCTACGGGCACCATGAGGTGGCGCTGCGCAAAGGGACGGGGGATTTTGGCGGTTACAACGTCGAGATTGAGTTTCAGGGGGTCTATCTTTTTATAAGGCATCCCGGCCTCTTCGGCGAGCGCCTCGGTTATGACATCCTCGGAGAGGACCTTTCCTTCATGGCCGGAGACCGTAAAATCAAAAGAGGCTATAACCTCCGCGGGCGAGACCGCCTCGACGGCGGAATGGAGACGCCTCTGGGAATAAGATTCGTAGAGTTTGTGGAGCCTCGCCCTCTGGGCCTCCCCTTTTATAAGCACCTCTTTGCGGTCGTCCGGGCTTAAAAGCCCCCCCTTAACGAGAAGGTCAGCGACATAATCTATGGAGAGTGTTTTTTTTTCGGTCATCGGTTTTTCAGGGAAACCATTTTTACAAGAAGGGCCCCCACGGACTCTTCCCGGAAACTTTCGGACCTTTCATCTTAAAATTCCGGGGGTGCAGGGACCTTTGCCGAAACGATGCTTGAACGGGTTCGGCAGGGCTGCAAAAAAGGCTCCTGCCTAAAAGATTTCAAGAACTCCCCAGCACCACTTTGGACAGGGCTTCTTCCCCGCGTCGCCGCGAGGCGTGCATAACATTCAAAGTCAACGTGCCCAAAGTGGTGCTGGGCACTCCGTTCAGGTATTGTGCTCCGGGGGTTTTTCCTCCCCCTCCGTCTTTTTCATCTTTTTTATGGCGGAGGTTTCTTCGAGCAGGGCCTCGAGGAGCATGTTCGTCTTTCTTGCCTCCTCCCTCAGTTCTTTCAGCGCATCCTTTATTGCGAAGACCGAAAACGGCATTACCAGCCACAGGATGGTTAATGTCCCGAGGGCCAGAACAAAAAATATTGCGAGGGCCATAATCATGTTCACCGAGATTCCCAAATCCACGGTCTCCTACCTCCCGGTTATCCAGCCCGCGGCCCCCCCGGATGGGATTTTTTCCTGCGCTCCGGTCGTCATATCCTTTACGGTCAAGACCCCCCCTTTAACTTCATCCTCGCCGAGTATTATAACATACCTTGCGCCCATCCTGTCGGCGCGCTTCATCCGGCGTTTGAGGGGGCCGGCGCTGAAGTCCACCACTACACTCAAACCCCCTCTTCTAAGACCCTCGACAACCTCGAAACCTCGCATCGAAGCCTCCTCCCCAATGGCTATAAAGAGCGTAAGGGGATTTCTTTTTATCCTTTTTCTGTCTATAAGGAGCGCAAGCCTCTCCATGCCTATGGCAAAGCCGAAGCACGGTGTCGGGGGGCCGCCGAGTTCTTCCACCAACCCGTCGTATCTTCCGCCCGCGGCTATGGCGTTCTGAGAGCCAAGCGCGCCCCCTGCCCCCCCTCCACTCCCTCCCGCTGTGACCTCGAAGGTCGTCCTCGTATAATAATCGAGCCCCCTCACCATCCTCGGGTTCGGTTTTGCCAGGACACCGAGTGTCTTAACGGACTGTTTGAGGCTCTCGAAATGCGCCCCGCATGCCTCGCAGAGGAAATCCGGTATGGACGGCGCATCGAGAGCGGAGGTTGCCTCGATACATCCCTCGACCTTGCAGTCGAGCACCCTCAACGGGTTTCTCTCGATCCTCCTTATGCAATCCCCGCAGAGCCGGTCGGCTTTGTCTTCGAGAAATTTTTTAAGTCCCGCCTTGAAAAGAGGCCTGCACCGGCTGCAGCCGAGCGAATTTATCTCTATATCCGCGCCCTCGACCCCGAGGTTGGAAAAAAGTTCCGAGAGCATCTTCAACGCCTCTGCATCCGCCATCGCAGAACCCTCGCCCAGAACCTCGGCCCCTATCTGGTAGAACTGGCGGTACCTACCCTTCTGCGGCCTTTCGTAACGGAACATGGGCCCAGTGTAGAAAAGTTTTGTAAGGGGA
>JACRCB010000146.1 GCA_016219165.1 Deltaproteobacteria bacterium
CGTCTTCTATCACAATGAGTTTCGAGGAGAGGCCGTGTTCCTTTATCTGCCTCGGCACCAGATACCTTACGGCTATAGAGAGTTTCTCGTCCTCCGTATAGCCGGGCAGGTCTATTATCTCCATCCTGTCCCTGAGAGGTCCCGGGATAGTATCGGTTAAGTTCGCCGTGGTTATGAACATCACCTTAGACAGGTCGAAGGGGACATTGAGATAGTGGTCGCTGAAGGCGTTATTCTGCTCGGGGTCCAGCACCTCGAGGAGGGCCGAAGACGGGTCGCCTCTGAAGTCCATTCCGATTTTGTCTATTTCGTCCATCATGAAGACGGGATTGTGGCTGTCAGCCTGCTTCATGCCCTGGAGTATCCTTCCCGGAAGCGCGCCCACATAGGTCCTCCTGTGGCCCCTTATCTCGGCCTCGTCCCTTATGCCTCCCAGAGATATCCTCACGAACTTCCTCCCCATCGCCCTTGCAATAGACTTGCCGAGCGAGGTCTTTCCCACCCCCGGGGGGCCTACAAAGCACAGTATCGGCCCTTTGGGTTTTTTCTTGAGTTTTCGCACCGCAAGGTATTCGAGTATCCTCTCCTTGACCTTTTCAAGGTCGTAGTGGTCTTCGTCGAGGACCTTTTGCGCCTTCTCTATATCGAGGGTGTCGCGGGTATATTTACTCCACGGGAGTTCCACGAGCCACTCAAGATAAGTCCTCGTGATGGTCGCCTCGGCCGCATCGGGATGCATCATCTCGAGCCGGTCAGCCTGCTTAAGGGCCTCTTTTTCCACCTCGGGCGGCATATTCGCCTTTTTTACCTTCTCCTTGAACTCCTCTATCTCCTCGGTTACCTCTTCCATCTCACCGAGTTCTCCCTTTATCGCCTTAAGCTGCTCCCTGAGGAAATATTCCCGCTGGGTCTTGTCCATCTCCTCTTTTGCCTGGGTCTGTATCTTGGCCTGCATCTGCGCGACATGGTATTCCTTTGTGATGAGGTCGTTTACACGCTTGAGCCTCTCTATCGGGTCGAGTATCTCGAGCACCCCCTGGGCCTCCTCTATCTTCAAGCCGAGGTTCGCCGCAACGAGGTCCGCAAGCCTTCCCGGCTCGTGTATGTTCTCCAGCACCATCATAACCTCGGGGAGCACCACCTTCCCGATGGAGGCCATCTTTTCGAGGGTTTCACGGACGTTGCGCATAAGGGCCTCTATCTCAATGGGCAGATGTTCGACGACGTTTTCTTTTAATTTCGTTATTTCGACGGAATAAGACGGGCGCGTCTGGAGGAAGGTCTTTATCTGGGCCCTGGTAAGCCCCTGCACCAGAATTTTTACCCTCGCGTCCGGAAGTTTCAACATCCTCATTATCATCCCCACGGTGCCGAAGGTATAGAGGTCTTCCGGGTCAGGGTCCTCTTTGGACAGGTCCTTCTGTGTGGCCATGAAGACGAGCCTGTCCTTTGTAAGCGCGGCGTCGACCGCGTTTATGCTCCTCTCCCTTCCCACAAACAGCGGCACTATCATGTACGGGAATATGACGATGTCCCTTATGGGCAGCAGCGGAAGGCTCTCGGGGATTATAAGTTGCTCTTCCTGCTTTCCTTCTTTCTCAGTTTCCATCTCCGCGTCCTCGCTTTTTTATGATGACTCCACCTCGATATGCATGGGCGTGCCTCTTTTTTCTTCGACCCTCGGCAGTACTATCCTCAGTATACCGTTCGAGTATGCGGCCTTTATTACGTTTGGATTCACCGGAAACGGCAGGTCTATCGTCCTGATGAGCCTGCCGAAACTCCTCTCCATGCAGATGTAGTTTACGTTAGGCTCGTTGAAGCATTCGTATTTGAGCGCCTTTATGGCGATGCTGTTCTTGTAGAACGTTACCTCCATATCCTCGCGTCTCACGCCGGGCAACTCACTCTCCACCACGATTTCGTTGCCGGTTGAGTACATGTCGAGGCGGGGGGTGTGGTTTACAGGCTCTATCCCTTTTCCGCCGATGCTCTCCAGACTCTCCACTATGAACTGCACAACGTTTGCCTTTTCCGCCGGTTCTTTCGAGGTTGAGGAATTCCTTGAGATCTTTGCCATCGTTTCATCCTGGGTTGAGGGTTTCAGAGGCCGACAAACCAATGCCAATGCGCCGCGCTCCTCGGTCGGCCCACTTTGTTCTGACGCTCTGTGTGTGCGCATCTATTTATGACGTTGTGTATAACAATTATCCGCGCCTTTTGCAAGAGGAGATTTAAGACACGAGTTTTTTCATGAATCTTCTGAGTTCATCCCTTATCTCCGGCTTTTTAAGGGCGAAGGATATGTTTGCCCTGAGGAATCCGGTTTTGTCCCCCGCGTCGAACCTCTCCCCGGAAAACTCGCAGGCGTAGACGTCCTGTGTTTTGAGGAGTATCTTTATTGCGTCCGTGAGTTGAATCTCTCCGTGGCCGTCCGGCATCGTGTTTTCGATGGCGCCGAATATCTCGGGGGCGAGGATATACCGGCCGATGATTGCGAGGTTCGAAGGAGGATTTTTCTTCGGCTTCTCAACCACGTCCATGACCCTGTATGTCCCGGGGCCGACCTTCTTTCCCTTTATTATCCCGTACATGTGCGTCTTTTTTCCGGGGACCTTCTGGACCGCGAGTATTGTCGAGGGGTGTTTCCCGAAGACGCGGAGCATCTGTTTCATGACCGGGACCTTCGAATCGATTATATCGTCGCTTAAGAAAACCGCAAAGGGCTCCCCCCCGATGATGTTCTTTGCGCACCATATCGCATGGCCCAGACCGAGGGGTTTTTTCTGCCGGGTGTATACGTACTGGAGGTCCTCCGAGATATTGCTTACCAGCCGGAGTATTTCTTTCTGGTCTTTTTTCTTGAGTATGGTTTCGAGCTCGACGGATGTGTCGAAGTAGTCCTCTATGGCCCTCTTCCCCCTGCCCGTTACGAATATTATCTCGGTCAGCCCGGAGGCCTTTGCCTCCTCCACACAGTACTGTATGAGGGGCTTGTCCACGACCGGAAGCATCTCTTTCGGTATGGACTTCGTTGCCGGCAGGAACCTCGTCCCGAAGCCCGCCGCGGGGAATACCGCCTTTGTAATCTTCATCGTAAGGGGATGATAGTAGGTTTCTGGCGGCAAGTCAAGGCGGTTGGAAGGGGATGTAAAGCCGGTTTAGAACTGCCCTGACACGGTCGGACAGGCACGGAATTGCGGGGAGAGTAAAGGCCGGGCTGATAAGAGGCTATTATATGTGTTTGGATTCGCGTATTTCCGGAATATCTTTCAGGGCAGATTAGAGTCTTTCCATAAGATACTCAACGTTATACTTTAAAAGCGCCCATGCCTCAGGGGTTAGGTGTTTGCCTTCGGGGCAGTTTTCGTAAGTGGCGCATCCCTGTGCCTCGACCTCGTTTACAAAGGCTGAGAGGATATTTTTGGCGGGAATGGTGCTTCCGCTCTGGAGGTTTTTCTTTGCGTTGTCGAGTTTACTGTCAAGGCTGTTCGCAATTCCCTCGTTCTTTATCCAGCCCAAAGTAAACGCCTCGTGCTTAAGGGAGATGATGTAGTCGAGGAAATCAAGGGGCTTGAAGTCAAGAGGCGGGGCTGTGGGGCCAAGGGTCTTGGTTTTGAAGGCAATACCGGCATATACACTTTCAAGATATTCCTTGAGCCTATCTTTTTCATAAACTTCACCGGGAACATCTTCCTCATCAACTACATAATCAGGCTCTATGATAGTATTTCTAATCCCCGGAAGACCATACGAGGTCAATATAAAATTACCAAGACGTTGACCGGGTAATATCGTATAGGAATCAGCGTTGCTTCCCCAAG
>JACRCB010000147.1 GCA_016219165.1 Deltaproteobacteria bacterium
AGTCTTTTTGCTTCCTCCACGAGCCTCTTGTTATTCTCCGCCGCCCAGACCACTTTGACGGCCGCCTTAAGTTCCTCTGTCGCGGCCCCTATCCTCTCTATCTTCTCTCTTAATTTATCGACCGTTATGTTCAACGCCGCGGCCAGTTCCCCTACCTCGTCCCCTTTCCTTACGGAGAACCTGACCGTCAGGTTCCCCTCGCCGAGCTTTTCTTTCAAGTCATTTTCCATCCTGTGTAACGGCCCGGCAATCCTGTGGGGGAAAAAGACCGCCATGCCGGTTGCGGAAATAATCCCCAACACAAACGCTATTATAACACCGGGCAGGAGTATCTCCAGAAAATTCTTCGCATTGACGTGAAACTGCCTGTAAGTCTGCCCCACCTCCCGGTTGGAGAGGAAATAAAAGAAACCGCTCGTCAAACCGACGGCTACAAGCACAATCACCATCACGCTGAGGAGCAACCTCAACTGCATCTCTCTCTTGATGGCGTAATTTAACTTCCTCCTCCTGTTCTTCACACGGCCCTCCTTGAAGAACTCCGCCATTCATGTCGGAGTTCTTGATGGTAAGGAATAATCTTTTATATTTATCCGCCCGACCCCGACCCACCCCTGAAACAAGTTCATGGCAGGCTCTGCGGGTGGGCGGGACTGCGGCGGACACTCCTTTCATGTGGGCAGGCGATGGCTGAAAACCAAGAGTGCTATGCGATTCCCGCACCTGCGGCTTTATATGTTACGGAATACCTGTGCCTCCCTTATGGCACTCTCCGCACGGGTCCTTTTCAGGGAGAAACCTCAAAAGGTATACCTCGTCCCCGCCGTGCGGAAAATGGCATGTAACGCACGTAATCACCTTGCCCTCTATGGTCGGGAACTGGGGCGGGACTTCTATGCCGGGGTTCATGCCCTCCATACCCACGGGATGGGAAACCATCATCTGGACGATATTTTTGTGGCACGTTATGCATACGGTTATTTGAGAATCCCTGGCAGAGGTAAGGCCTGGTCCGTGTTTGCCGGTCTCCATGCTTTCAACCATCTTAACCTTCACCGTAACCGGCGCGGCGGAGGCAACCTCTATGCATACATCCGCTGTAGAATCGATTCTAAAAAGCCTTACCCTGGGAGCCAGAGCCTCTTTTTCCCCTTCGTCCGCCGTGAAGGAAGGAGGTTCTTCAAACCTCGAAGAAGTATCCAGAAGAAGGTCTCTCGATGCGGAGAGATTTCCGAAGACATCGCCCGCAATTATACGGTAGTGGTAAATCTTCTCGCGCTTAAGCCCTGTAATCCTTAACAAATGGTCAGTTGTGAAAAACGGCGCGCCCCGGACGCTCTTCTCGCCGTAGTCTTGCTTCAGGCCGTATTCGACCTTGGCTGCCGTAGGACGGCGCGTCTTCCACTTGAACACGGCCTCGAGGAAGACCCCCTCTTTTATCCCCGCGACCCTCGCATCCCTGACCTCGATATCGGCGCCGTTCTTCTCATCCACAGATTTGCGGACTTCATAGGGCCTGAATGTGAGGGGAAAGGAGTGTTCTTTACCCCCTGCGCCGGTTGCCTTTAACTCAATATCATATGTCTTGTCAAGGGAGAGCCCTCTTAAAAAAAATATGAGGCCTCTAAAACTCGAAAAGGAGTCCAACTCCCATGTCCTGCCCAACTCCATCGCCCTTACGACGTGGCAGACATCGCATTTTTGAAGGACGCTGTCGTGTTCGAATTTAGCCTTCTCTATCTCGGCATAGACATCGGCCATCCCGGCCTCGCGGGCATTCCCTCCGGAGTGGCATTCCCTGCAGTTCTCCTTGGCCTCTGCGGTGTGCGGCAGAGCGAATATCAGGATAAAAAAAAATAGACACCGCCACTGGGGGCGTTGGGAAAAAGCATTGCGCATGGTCAATCTAACCCGGCAGCCTAAAAATCCTGCCACAACTGGTCTTTTCCCTTAAGCCCTGCAAACGGTATCTTCCTGTTGAAAAGGGATGGAATTGCCTTTGTAAGCCTGAATTGATTTCCCGCCACGTCATCGGCAACGACGGTGAAACTTAAGTTTTTTATATCGTTAGCCGCAGAGAGGGGGTACTCGAGTTTATCGGGAATGGCGCTGCCCTCGCCCTGCACCTTCTTTAGCGTGTTGCCGTCCTTGTCCACTATGGAGAACTGCCAGCCGCGAAGCCGCTCTTCCTTGTCGTAATCGAAGACGAAGAGGACGACGTTGTCCACTATATCCACGGCTACGTTTATGACCGGCGGGGCGTTCTTGACCCTCACGGCATTGGAAACCTTGCTCACGTTGCCGGCCTCATCTCTCACCGTCAGACTGATGGTGTAATTGCCGTCTCCAACGGTCTGCCGGGCGTCGCTCTCCCCCCTCCATACCATCTTTCTCGGAATGCTCCCGTATCCCCTGTCGCTTCTTATCACAATGCCTTCGTTGTTTGTGATATCGACATTCCACTCTTCTATAGAGTCTACGTTCATGAGTTTCGGTTCAAGCATTACGTTGCCGCTTCTCGCCGTGGAAAATATGCTTTTATTCAACGCCATGCCGATATTGGGAGGGGTGTTGTCCACCGCCACCTCGGCTGCCGCATTGAACGTAACGGGCATCGAGGATTCTCCCTGCACGGTTACATCAACGAGATACGTCCCTTCCTCGGCCGGGGCATCGTACGACCCCGCGTATTCGTATTTACCGGTCTTCGAAAGTATAATCTCCGTACCGTTCATAGAAGCCCTGACCTCTTCCGGTTCATCGGCGATGGGAAGAAACTTAACCCTCAACTCCCTTTTCTCCCCGGCCTTTCCTATGACAGGGTAGATGATGACCCTTTCTATCTCAAAGGGGCTGATCGCGTTCTCCCTCATAAAAAACCTGTCGGCTATGCTGCCTATAATGTCTTTAACAACCATTGAGGCGAGCCTTTCGAGCGACTTAACGGTCCCGAGTCCGAAAATCCCTTCGAAATCCCTTCCCGTGTACGTAAGATTCTCCGCCCATATGATATTGCCGTCCGCGGTGCTTACAAGACGGCACGCCACCCCTGCAACGAGGTTATTCCTTATCTGCGAATAATAGTTTACGGAGCCTACCAGCACTGCGTCTGCGCCGAGTATTTTTCCCATCTCCCTCACGGCCGCCTTCGTTATGGCGCCCGTGTAACGGATCCTCCGTGCGGAAAGAAACTCCTCTATGGCCGCGTCATCCGCGACGGAAATAACCCCCTTCTCCTTCAGTTCCTGTTTTATGTAATCCCTGATTACTTCCGCGGCGAGCGGATTTTCCGTGAGATTCTCAAGAGGCAGCACCGCGGCGGTCTTAAGGACGACCGGCCCGGCAATGCCGTTATTGCCGTTGCTGCCGTTGTTGTTAGCCGCGGCGGCAACGCCCTGAGAGGTAAAAAGAAAAAGGATAAAAGAAAGGGATACGGCGTAGACGGGAAATGCGCCGTATCTCGCCATAAGAAGGGAGAGGGTATCTTTAAGGAATTTTCCTGCGCCCTGTTTCATCGTTATAACCCCGGAACGCGAAAAACACGTATTCCGGTCCCCATTGACGTCTAAATGTTTAATGGAGGGTGTCGAAGGCCTTTTTTACCACTTTCCTCGTCAAAATGCTCGAATCGTCACCCTCTATGCCCAGCGTCTTCCTCCACGCATTGCTTGAGACTAAAGACGCCTTGGCCTGCCACAATATTATTCCGGAACTCGTATCGAGCATCCTTACGGAAATGGCTACTATTCCCTCTTCCCTTCTTCCTTCATACTCATCAACGCTTCCGAGCACAATGGCCTGCACACCCAGCCTCTCGCCCAGAAGTTTAAGGGTCTCCCTGTCGAGGTCCACTACCATCCCCTCCTCAACACCGGCGGCCCTCAAGACCAGGGAAAGGACTTTACTTACCTCGCCCTGCTCGACAACATCGAAAACACCCCTGGATAAGAGGTCCACCATAACAGCCGACCTTACCTTCTCGCCGGCGAACCTGTCGGCGGTAAGGTTATTGAAAGGCAATACTGCCACCTTCTTTATATATGAAAAATTTGCCTCCGGATTTATGTACCTTACAACCCTCTGCCCGCAACCGGC
>JACRCB010000148.1 GCA_016219165.1 Deltaproteobacteria bacterium
GGATTAACGATGAGGAGGCCGGCAATGTCAGATACCTTTAAGATAGGGTTGAGGGAGTTCAAATCGCGCCTGATGGTGGGCACCGGGAAGTACCCCACGAACGAGGTCATGAAAGAGGCCCTCATGGAATCGGGCGCCGAGGTCGTAACCGTTGCGGTAAGGAGGGTTGACCTTAAAAACCCCAATGGGTCTTTCCTCGGCCATATAGACACGTCGCGGTATACGTTGCTGCCGAACACCGCCGGGTGCCGCACCGCCGAGGATGCGGTCAGGACCGCGCGGCTTGCGAGGGAGGCGTTCTCCACCGGCCTCATAAAACTCGAGGTCATAGGCGATGAGAAAACGCTCTTCCCCGACAACGAGGCGCTGCTTTCGGCGGCGAGGACGCTCGTAAAAGAGGGTTTTATTGTCATGCCATATACAAACGACGACCCGGTAATGGCAAGGAAACTCGAGGACGCGGGGTGCGCGGCCGTTATGCCCCTTGCCGCGCCTATCGGCAGCGGCCTCGGGATAAGGAACCCCTACAATATCCGCATAATAGTCGAAGCCGCAAAGGTCCCGGTGATTGTCGATGCCGGGGTAGGTACCGCCTCGGACGCCTCTTTCGCGATGGAACTCGGATGCGACGGGGTGCTTATGAACACCGGGATTGCCGGCGCAAAAGACCCGGTCATGATGGCGAGGGCCATGAGGCTTGCCGTTACCGCGGGCAGGCTCGCCTACCTTGCGGGAAGGATTCCGAAAAAACTCTTTGCCCGCGCCTCAAGCCCCGTAGAGGGGCTTATAGAGTAAGACCTTGATGGTTTCCGCCGGGGTCTGAAAGTTTTTGAAGAGGGCGGACCCCCGTCCGCAGGACCGGGGCAGAGACTTTCTATAAGGAGTCGCCAAGGGAAAAAGGAGGTTTTTTTGCATCCGGTTCTTTTCAGGTTCGGCCCGTTCGAGATACGCTTTTACGGATTGATGTATGTCGCCGCCATCCTCGTTGGCAGTTATCTCATAAAAAAAGAGGTGAGGCGTAAAAACATCCCGCTTACGGATGACGAGGTGATGAACTTTATCCTCCTCGCGGCCATAGGAGGCATTATAGGCGCAAGGGCCTATTACGTTATCTTCAACATGGACTACTACGCCGCCTTCCCCAAAGAGATACCGGCCATATGGCACGGAGGGCTCGCCATCCACGGAGGCCTTGCCGGAGGGATTATCGCGGCATGGGTATATCTCAGAAAAAAAGACATCCCCTTCTGGAGGATGGGCGACGCTGTGGCGCCCGCATTGATACTCGGACAGGCGTTCGGGAGGTTCGGGAATTTCATGAACGGCGATGCGCACGGAAGCCCCACAACGATGCCGTGGGGGATTATCTTCCCTGCCGGAAGCATTGCGGGGACGCAGTTTCCCAATACCCCGACCCACCCGGCCATGCTCTACGAGATGGCAATAAACATGACTATCTTCGCAATACTCTGGTTTAAGGTGAGAGAAAGGGACGCAAAGGACGGCTTCGTATTCGCCCTTTATATAATCATGTATTCCGCGGGGAGGTTCCTTGTCGAATCCTTCAGGGCCGACAGTTTGATGCTCGGGCCGTTAAGGACGGCGCAGATGGCGAGTATTATTCTGATAGTCCTGGCGGGTTCCATAACGGTTAAGAAGAAACTCTGGCGGCAACGGTGAAATACCCCGGCTTTAGCCTTTATCTCGTTACGGACAGAAAATCTATCCCGGATAAAGACCTTCTTACGGTAATCAAATCGGCGCTTGAGGGGGGGCTAAGGGCTGTCCAGTTAAGGGAGAAGGACATGGGTGGTAGAGAACTCTTCGCCCTTGCGCAAAGGCTTAAGTCCCTGACCTCGGAATACGGCGCGAAACTTTTTATAAACGACCGCCTCGATGTGGCGCTCGGCGTCGGGGCGGACGGGATACACCTCGGAGCCGGGGGTTTCTCTCCGGCGGATTTGAAAAAAGTCTGGAAAGGGAAACTCATCGGCGTTTCAGCGCACAGCGTTGCCGAGGCAATAAGGGCGGAGAGGGAGGGGGCACATTTTATAACGCTCGGCCCGGTATTCCACACGCCGTCAAAGGAGAGGTACGGGAAACCGATAGGGCTCGGGCCGGTGAAAGAGGCGGGTAGGAAGTTAAAGATACCGGTGTTCGCGATAGGCGGGATAAAAAAAGAGAGGATAGGAGAGGTAATCTCTTCCGGGGCCCGCGGGGTTGCGCTGATTTCCGGGGTCTTAAAGAGCGCGGACCCCAAAAAAAGCGTTAAGGAGATGCTCGAAGAATTAAGTAACCTCTGAAAAAAGCATTTCTGGGGGAACCTTTCCGACCCACC
>JACRCB010000016.1 GCA_016219165.1 Deltaproteobacteria bacterium
CGATACTTACGGGCGCGCCTTTCTTGCCTATGACGCATACCTTTTCGCACTGGTCTTCCTGCGGGCACACCCTTCCGCACACGGCGGGCAGGGCGTTTGTCTCCTTAATCTTCCTCGCGGCCTCGATGAATTTTCCCTCTCCCATGAGCTTTATGAACCAGGGGATGTCTATATTCACCGGGCAACCCTTGACACAGAGGGGTTTCTTGCACTGGATGCACCTTTTTGCCTCCTCCAGAGCCTGTTCGGCCGTATAACCGTATGGGACCTCATAGAAGTTCCCAACCCTTTCCTTGGGGTCCTGCTCGGACATCGATTGCCTCTGACCCTTCTCCTTCCCCTTTGCTTCCTTGGGGTCCATCTACGCATCCCTCCTCGTATGGCACGTAGAGCCTTCGTGATAGACGAATTCCTCCACCGCCATCTTCTCTTCCTTGAGGTAACTCCTGTTTCTCATTATAAGTTCGCCGAAATCGACCTCGTGGCCGTTAAACTCAGGGCCGTCGACGCACACGAACCTGTTTACGCCCCCGACAGTAACCCTGCACGAGCCGCACATGCCGGTGCCGTCCACCATTATCGGGTTGAGGCTCACCATCGTGTTTATCTTATGGGGCCTCGTAACCTCGGCGACCGCCCTCATCATCGCAATAGGGCCCACTGCTATGACGATATTTATTTTTCTTCCGCCGGAGATAAGTTCATCGAGGATGCCCGTCACAAAACCATGGTGGCCGTAACTGCCGTCGTCCGTTGTTATGAGAAGCTCCGCACTTACGGAACGCATCTCGTCTTCGAGTATCAAGAGGTCCTTTGTCCTCGAACCTATGATTGAAATAACCTTGCACCCCGCCTCTTTGAGCGCTTTTCCTATGGGGTATGTGACCGCGGTTCCTATCCCTCCCCCGACGCATACCGCGGTCCCGTAGTTTTCTATGTGCGTCGGCATGCCCAGCGGCCCTACACAGTCAAGTATCGTGTCCCCTTTGTCCTTGTCCGAGAGGAGGGCGGTTGTTTTGCCGACCTCCTGGACTATCAGCGTTATGGTCCCCTGGGCAGAGTCCGCGTCGGCTATCGTAAGGGGTATCCTCTCGCCGTGCTCGTTCAGCCTTATGACGACGAACTGGCCCGCCTTGCGTTTCTTCGCAATCATGGGGGCCTCTATCCTGAAAAGATTGACGAGGTGCGCAAGACGCCTTTTCTCTATTATTTCGAACATGGCCGCATCTCCTCTCTACAACCGGTTTTTCTTCAAAACTTCTCCTTCCTCAAGCGAGATACAGCCAGAACTCACGGTTGCCTTTCGCTCCCCTGACCGGAGATTCACAGACACCTATGGGCTTTAAACCTTGTCCGAGAGAGAATGACTTTAGCCTCTCTATGACGGATTTGTGCTTTTCCGGGTCTCTCACAACCCCGCCTTTGCCGACCGAACCTTTACCCACCTCGAACTGGGGCTTTACCAACGCAAGTATTGTTGCGCCGGGCTTTAAAAACTCCTTCACCCTCGGGATTACCTTTGTTAAGGATATAAAAGAAACGTCTATAACCGCGCAATCGACCTTTTCTCCCACCTCTTCTTCCCTGAGATACCGTATAGTCCTTTCCTCTATAAGATGCACCCTCTCATCCCCCCTCAGTTTAGAGTCCATGAGCCCTCTTCCCACGTCCACCGCGTGGACTCTTCTTGCGCCCCGTTTCAGCAAACAATCCGTAAATCCCCCGGTGGACGCCCCGACATCCATGAAAGTAAGCCCCCTTACGTCTATCCCGAAATTATCGAGTGCGCCTTCGAGTTTAAGGCCGCCCCTGCCTACGTAGGGGAATTGCTCTTTTATGGAGATTGCGCTTTCCGGACTGACAGGGGTCCCCGCCTTCGTAACAAGAACCCCATCGACCGACACCGCGGCGGCCATTATGAGCGCCTGCGCCTTATGGCGGCTCTGGGCAAGCCCCTTTTCAAAAAGGAGCCTGTCGATACGGATTTTCCCGCCTCTTTTAACCCGCACGGACTATTACGGGGCCGCTCTCCCTTTTGCTACCTTTGACCATTTCTTCGACCGCCTTCATTATCCCCTCGGCCGTGAGCCCGAGTCCCATCCTCAGTTCCTCCTGCGTGCCGTGTTCTATGAACACGTCGGGGACCCCAAGCCTTTTCACATCGCATCTCAAGCCGCCTTGTTCAAGCGCTTCCAGCACCGCGCTCCCGAACCCTCCGGCCAGGGCATTCTCCTCTACCGTGATAATCCTGCCGCACCCCTTGGCATGGGCGAGTATGCATCCCATGTCGAGCGGCTTTGCAAAACGCGCGTTCACAACCGCGGCCTTTATGCCGGAGGATTCGAGTTTTCCGGCGGCCTCGAGGGAAGGGTATACCATCGTCCCCAGGGCAAATATCGTTACATCGGAGCCTTGTTTCAGGGTCTCGGCCCTGCCCATGGGTATGCTATCGGGCGGCCCGGACACGTTAAACCCCGGGCATACCCCCCTGGGGTATCTTATGGCAACGGGGCCGTTATAACCCATTGAGGCCCAGAGCATATCCCTCAGTTCGGACTCGTCCTTCGGCGCGCAGACAATCATATTGGGCAGGTGCCTTAGATATGAAATGTCGAAAAGCCCGTGGTGCGTTGCGCCGTCCGCCCCCACGAGGCCGCTTCTATCGAGCGCAATGACTACGGGGAGACCATCGAGGCATATGTCGTGGAAGACCTGGTCATACGCCCTCTGGAGGAAAGTCGAATATATTGCGGTTACCGGCTTAAATCCCATCTTCGCCATGCCGGCGGCGAATGTTATCGCATGCTGCTCGGCGATTCCGACATCGAAGAACCTGTCGGGGTGGCTTTCGGCAAACCTCTGCAGCCCCGTGCCCTCCGGCATCGCCGCGGTGACGGCGACGACCCTCTTATCCTTCTCGGCTATCTCAAGGAGCGTTTCGCTGAAGACATCCGTATACGTAGGTTTTGACGGGCGCGGCAGGCCGGAGTTCCTATCGAACGGCCCTATGCCGTGGAAGAGGGAGGGGTTTTGTTCGGCCGGCCCGTAACCCTTGCCCTTCTTCGTAAGGACATGCAAGAGCACGGGTCCCTTTATGGTCTTTGTCTCTTCGAGAACGCTTACGAGTTCTCCCACGTCGTGGCCGTCTATCGGGCCTATGTAATGGAAACCGAGCCCCTCGAAGAGCATGCCCGGGGTGAGGAGCGCGACGAGGGAATCCTCTGCCTTCTTCGAGAGTCTTACAAGCCCCTCGCCCAGGAGCGGTATGGACTTGACGAATTTCTCGAATTCGTTCTTTACCTTCATTGCCAGCCTGCCGGTAATCTTGCGGCTTAAGAACGTGGAGAGCGCGCCCACGTTCTTTGAAATACTCATCTCGTTGTCGTTAAGAATAACGACCATGTCTTTTTTAAGATGCCCTGCCTGATTGAGCCCCTCGAAGGCTATTCCGGCCGTCATACCCCCGTCGCCTATCACGCATACCACCCTGTAGTCCTCGCCCGTGAGGTCTCTGGCGGCGGCAATGCCGAGCCCGCTCGATATCGAGGTGGAAGAATGGCCGGAGACGACCGTATCGTAGGGGCTCTCTGATGGTTTGCAAAAACCGCTGAGCCCCCCCAACTGCCTCAATCGCCTGAATCCATCGCGCCTGCCCGTAAGTATCTTATGGGCGTAGGCCTGATGGCCCACATCCCATATTACTTTGTCCCTTGGGGTATCGAAGACATAGTGGATGGCGATGGCTATCTCCACGGCGCCGAGGCTCGACGCGATGTGGCCGCCGGTAGAGGAGACCGTCTCCACAATGAGTTCCCTTACCTCTTTTGCGAGTCTGGGAAGGTCGTTTACGGAAAGTTTCTTAAGGTCCGCCGGGACGGCTATATCTTTCAAGAGATTTTCCATCGGTCCACCCTAATTCCTTCTCTCCACTATAAAACGGGCTATGGCCCTGAGAGGTTCGGCCTTTTCATCGAAACCCTCTATCGCGCAGAGCGATTTGCGCAGTAGTTCTTCCGCAAGCCTTTTTGATTCCACCACCCCGACAAGCGCCGGATAGGCGGCCTTCTCCCTCCTTTTATCCGAACGGACGGGTTTACCGAGTTTTTCCTCTCTCCCCTCGACGTTCAGTATATCGTCGGCTATCTGGAAGGAAAGGCCCACGGCCTCGCCGTAACCGGTAAGTTTCTCCAATTCCCCTTTTTTTGCCCCGGCGATTATGGCCCCGCACCTTACGGCCGAGGTTATGAGCGCCCCTGTCTTGTGTATGTGTATGCTTTCGAGGACCGGAAACGCCACATCCACCCCCTCGCTCTCCATATCCATGACCTGACCGCCTATCATGCCGGCATAACCCGCGGCGCGGGCAAGTTCCGCGACTACCTTCAAAAGCCTTTCCATTTTCACACCGGGGGAGTCCGCCGCCGCCTCGAAGGCCAATGTGAGGAGGGCGTCTCCCGCAAGTATCGCCACGGCCTCTCCAAACGCCTTATGGCAGGTGGGTTTACCCCTCCTTATGTCGTCGTTATCCATTGCCGGGAGGTCGTCGTGAATAAGGGAATAGGTGTGTATGCACTCGAATGCGCAGGCGGCCATAATTGCGTCTTCAACCTTGCCGCCGCAGGCCTCTGTTGAAGCGAGCACCATGGCCGGACGGATCCTTTTCCCTCCGGCAAAAACGCTGTAACGCATGGCGCCGGCAAGGTTTTTTGCGTAGCCCTCAGGCTCGGGGAGCAATCTTTCCAAAGTCCTGTTTACGAGTTCACTCTTCTCGCTTAGGTATCTTTCTAAATCCAAAAAGCCTCTCCTCCACGCATACCGTAATACCCTTCAGGGATTAAGAATTTCAATAATAACAGATTATAAATATAATTACAACCCCGGCTAAAACGGGAGCCGGGCGGGTGAAACTAAAAAAACCCCTTTGTCCGAAGACAAAGGGGTTTTTTGCTCATCCGATTTTAAAAAGGCTTTTCTGGTTTATATTGCAGAGGGACCTATGCCTTAAATCCGGAGGCCTTAAGCCTTTACTACATTCGCAGCCTGAGGACCCTTCGGACCCTGTATGATATCGAATTCAACATCCTCGCCTTCTTTCAGTGTCTTGAATCCCTCTCCGCTGATGGCTGTGTAGTGGACAAAGACTTCCTCGCCGGAGTCCTGTCTTATGAAACCAAAGCCTTTTGTTTCGTTGAACCACTTTACCTTTCCTCTTGCCATTTCTACCTCCTTGGAATTTCCGGGTACAACCCGCATAATATAAAACAGCCGTGGAAGGTTGCTCCGGCCTTCCACGGCCTGGCTAACCGTTCACTAAATATAAGTGAAGCAAAAAAATTGCACCACGGCAACCCGATGGTATCAGGAGAGATGGGTGTTGTCAAGTATTTTCTTGCGGGTATCTCTTGCAGACTGGCGGAAAAATAGCCCCTTTTAAAAAGATTACCTCATGGGTGGAATAATTTTTGCCTGTTTTTCCTCTAAAAACAATGAGATATAAAAAAGGGGACCTCTGACATATTAAGGCCTGCGCCTGCGGCTCCTCAAAAAAAAGCCCCTCAGCCCGTCTTCAACTCGGTCTTGAGCGGTATGGGGTTCGAAAGGCAATAGAGCGCCGGGCATCGCACCTTTGAGAGCGCCTCTATATACTTTATCTTCTCCTTCGGGGCGTCGCTTTCCACATATAGGGAGAGTTTTACCGATTCTACGATAGGGTTTTCGGAGAGCCCGAAGACCCTCGAGAAATCCATCTGGGTTTCGACGGAAACGGTAAGTTTCTTTATCTCCACCCCTTCCATGGCGGCCATGGTCGCAAAGGTGGCCGCATAGCACGATGCGGAACCGTAGAGACAGTACGCAATGGGGCCAGGGTGAGTCCCCCCGCCGCCTAAAAATGCGGGCTGGTCGGCCATGAGGGTTACCTTACCGTTCTCGAAAGACAGGGTTGCGCTAAACTGCGCCCCGTTACCGGGATTCCATTCGCCCTCGACCTTATTCACCTTTTTTGCCGCCTGCGGGTCTTTCTCAAAACCTTTGACCGTAGCCCGAACCCTGTCTACATCTACATTATTTTTCTTCATAAAACCCTCCTTCATTTAGGGGAGAACACGGCGCCCGGCCGCGCCTTTATCCTGCGAGTTCCGATACCCTTACCACCTCAACCCCTTGTTTCTTGATATCACCCATGACCTCTTTCAACACCTCGAGCGTTTCAGGATATGGATGCCCTATGGCAACGGCCCTTCCTTTTTTCTTTGCTATGGCGAAGAGTTCTTCGAACTGGCCCTTTATATATGACCTGTCGCGCCGGTTATCGAGGAAGATGTTCCTCTCAACCGTCCTTATGCCCGACTCTCTGGCAACCCTTAAGGCCACGGAACGGGGGGTGGTCCTCGATTCGAGGAAAAACAGCCCCCTTTCCTTTAGAACCCCGACGACCTCCTTCATCAGCATTTCATTCTCCGTAAAGAGGGAACCCATGTGGTTATTGACGCCGTCTATATGAGGCACCGCGCGGATATCGTCTTTGAGCCGCGCGCGGACCTCCCCTTCAGACATGCCTACGGTGAGGGCGCCTTTCCCGGGATTATTTATGGAAGAGTCCATGGGCTCCATCGGAAGATGCAGCAGGACCTCGAGCCCCTTTCTGTGGGCCTCTTGCGCGACTTCCCGCGAATATCTAAGGTGCGGCAGCACCGACACCGTTATCGTGGAGCCGGCGGCGGTAATCTCCCAAAGTCTCCCCATATCGCCGCCCATATCGTCAATCACTATCGCCACCCGCGGCAGAGAGGGAACCTCCCTCGGCCGGGCCTCTCTCGGCGATGGCCTTTCCACCGGGGGCTTCCTCACTTTGAAGTAGCCCTCGAAAAAGACTACGGCGGCGATACCGAGTATAAAAACAAGGAGGGCAACCGTAAATACGGGCCCTCCTTTTCTCTTACTCCTCTTACCCATCTATTCCTATTTCCATAAAACCTCGCATGGCGGGTGTTCTCCGCCCATTTCCACGCGATGGCTTTAACCGGCCTTTTTCTCCATGGTCCCCTGGAAGATATACCAGCTCTTAAGGTAATCGAGCGCCCTCTTCATCTGCAGGTCCTCTGCGCCTTCGGCGGGTTTTTCCTCTTTAGCGGGTTTTTCCTCTTTAATGGTTATCGCCTTTTCCTCTTTTTTATCCGCCTTCTCGCCCTCGCCCGCGAGGTGTCCCGCGAGGTCCTTTTCCTTGATATGGCCGCTTACGGTCTCTCCCACCATGATGTCGGGCGTAATGCCGGTCGCCTGGATGGACCTGCCCGAGGGGGTGTAGTACTTTGAGGTCGTTATCCTGACCGCCGAACCGTCTGAAAGCGGTATTATGGTCTGCACCGAGCCCTTGCCGAACGTCATGGTTCCCAAAACGACGGCCCTCCTGTGGTCCTGCAATGCGCCGGCCACTATTTCGGAAGCAGACGCGCTCCCGTCGTTGACGAGCACCACTATCGGATAATTCGGCTGTGTGCCCGCCTTGTCCGCGTAGAATTCCATATTCTGGCCGGGGGACTTGCCCTTTGTCGACACGATAATGCCGGAACTTATGAACTTGTTTGAGACTGCTACGGCCTGCGGCAATAAGCCGCCGGGGTTATTCCTCAAATCGAGTATAAGCCCTTTGAATCCGTTCTTGCCGGTGCCGAGTTCGCCAAACGCCTTTTCAAGGTCTTCGGAGGTCTTTTCCTGAAACTGCGTAATCCTCACGTAGCCGAACCCTTGTTCGAGTGTCTTCCATTTGACACTCTTTATCTTGATGATGTCCCTTACCAATTTAAAAGGCTTCGGGGCATCGAAGCCCTCCCTCATTATCCACAGGGTTACCGCGGTACCCCTGTTTCCCCTTATAAGTTTCACCGCATCGTTTAAGGACATATCCTTTGTCTGCTTATCCTCTATCTTTACTATGATATCCTTTGCCTTTATGCCCGCTTCATAGGCTGGGGTATCCTCTATGGCCGAAACAACCATAAGGAATCCCTCTCTCGCGCCTATCTCTATGCCCACCCCTCCGAAAGCGCCCTTCGTATCTATCTGCATCTCCTGATAATCCTCGGGCGTGAGGAAAGAAGAGTGCGGGTCGAGACTCCTGAGCATCCCCTTCACCGCGCTGTATACGAGTTCCTTTGTGGAGACATCGTCGGTATAATTATCGTGGACGATGCCCATGACGTCGGTTAATATCCTAAGGCTCTCATAGTCCGAAGCGGGGACCGCCCTCGCCCTCATTCCAAACGATAAAACGAAGAAGACAGTTACAATGACCATTCCAGACAGAACCCATCCCGTTACGTTTCTTTTAAACATATTTTTCGGAGTCCTCCCTCCTTGACCGCATCTTTTTAATATTAACTCTTTTTACAAATAAAAGCAAAAAAAACCGACAACCTTCCATAAACACATTAAACGGACGCGTTTGCGGGGAGCGAGGCGGCCATGGGCCGGGACGGAGCCGGGGAGAGCCGTAAGGTTGTTTTGCCTCGCCCAGAACGGGCTTTGCAAGAGCCCTGTGTGCGCGGACTGGTCCGCTCCCGCTATCTTGCGGCAATCCAGTCGCGCGGGTCTCTGGGCACCCCCCTCTCCCTGACCTCGAAATAAAGGCCTGCCGCGTTATTGGGGCCGGAATCCCCGACAAGCCCTATAACCTCTCCCTTTTCAACTCCTTCTCCTCTTTTTTTAAGGACGTCCGAGAGATGGGCGAAAAGGGTATAAAATCCCCCCCCATGGTCTATTATGAGCACCTCACCATACCCCTTCAGCCACCCGACGTACACGACCTTCCCTTCATATACGCTCTTTACCGGTTTGCCGAAAGAGGCCTCTATTAAAACACCGTTATTGAAGGTCACGGTATTGAACTTCGGGTTAGTCACCTTCCCGTAAGAGGAAATAATCCTTCCCTCCACCGGCATGGGGAGTTTCCCGCGCATCGCCGCAAAACCGCTCCCCCCGAGGGTTGTCCCACCCTCTTCCCTGAGTTTCTCTATCAGGGAAAGGAGGTCCTTCTCGGCGGATTCAAGTTCCCTTTCCATCGAAAGGTATATGACCTTCTCCTTTCTCGTGGCCGAAAGAATCGTTTCCCTCTGGCGCAGTGTTCTCTCAAACTCCGCCTTTTGAAGCCTCGCGGAGGCCAAAGCCGAACGGAGCCTCTTGTCCAGGAAGGCAAGCCTCTCTTTCTCCTCCCCGAGTTCCTTGAGATTGCCTTCCGCCTCCTCAATCAACTTCCTGTCCGAGTCCATTATGACCGTAAGGAGCCTGTATCTTCTTTCGATATCACTTCCGATACCACCGGCGCC
>JACRCB010000143.1 GCA_016219165.1 Deltaproteobacteria bacterium
CCGCCACGGTGCGGACGTAGGTCTGTACGAGGAAAAGAGAGATAACGCTCATGGCAAAAGCCGCCTTCAACGGAAGAGGAGCGGGGTACCCATCCGCGGGATGGGTCGGGTGTATTATTTTTTTTATCGCCTGTAGAAAACTGGATGAACCTTGAGGAAAAAGATAGGGCATGGAGGAGGAAAGAAATCTTAAAAACCTCTCCATGGAGGGAAACCGGTGCATATGCGGAATTTAACATTTCCCGTTGTCCGCGTCAATTCCTTTTGTCCAATTTTGTCCCGGGGGGGTTTTTCGAAAAGGTTGCCGGGGGTGGGTGATGGGGAAGTTTTGAGGTTATTTCGTCTTCGGCCCGTAACCACGACATCTCAGGACCCGATTCAAAAAACCTTCAGCCCTTATATGCCGCGGGAGAAATGTGTTGAAACCAAGACCCTCTTATAATTATAATATGATATGCGTTACCTTTTTGAGGACTCTGCGTGGGCGTAGGGTTCGGCGAGATACTGATAATAATCGTTATTGCCCTTATCTTTCTCAGTCCGGATAAGATACCCGAGGTTGTCCACTCCCTGGGCAAGGCGTTCAATGATATTAAGAAGGTGGGCCGGGAATTCAAGGCCGTCATTTTAGAAGAAGTCAAAAAAGAGAAAGAAGAGAAGAAAGAACCGTAACCGGGCCGTCGGGGAGGTGTTTCGGCAGGGAACCATTTTACAAAGTTTCCCTCTTAAACTTCCTCTCTCCGGAAACTTCAGGTTTTTCCCCAGCACCACTCTGGACACAAAAGTTTTGAATGTTATAGAGGTGGTGCTGTCCAGAGTGGTGCTGGGCAGGTACTCCATTCAACAACCTTTTTGAGCGGATGGGCGAAAACTTGAACGAAATGCCCCTTGTCGGGCACCTAAGGGAACTGAAGCAGAGGCTCATAAAATCGCTTCTTGCCGTAGGGGTTGCCTTTATATTTACCTATACGTGGTCCGAGGGGCTCTACAATGTCCTTACGAAGCCTCTTTTTGCAGTTTTGCCGGCCGACGCGAAATATATTATATTTACGGGGCTGGGGGAGCCTTTCTTCATATACCTCGAGGCAGGGATTGCGGGCGCGGTCATTGCGGCAAGCCCGTTTCTGCTTTACCAGATGTGGGCGTTTATCGCCCCCGGACTCCACGCAAACGAAAGGCGCTGGTTTATTTCGCTTCTTGCCGGGTCGTTTCTCCTCTTCTGGGCAGGGGTTTTATTCGCCTACTTTATTGTCTTTCCCTTCGCCTTCAGGTATCTTATGGGTTTTTCCGGCCCGGGGCTCAGGCCATACATCTCGATGGGCTTATATTTCTCCTCCTCGGTAAAGATGCTCCTTGCCTTCGGGGCGATATTCCAGCTGCCGCTTCTGATGCTCGTTGTTTCGAGTATAGGGCTTATTTCGGCCAGGACACTCGCCCTTTACTGGCGGTATGCGGTGGTCCTGTGTTTTATCATAGGCGCAATCTTAACCCCCCCGGACGTCTTCAGCCAGATACTTATGTCCGTGCCGCTCGTCATCCTCTACGGGCTCGGCGTTTTTCTGGCGTTTGTTTTTGGGAAGAAGAAAGAAGAGGAGGCAGGGACGTCCGGGCTCAAGGAGGGTAAATCCTTGTGATATTCGAGGCCCCAAGCCCCTTTTCCCCCTTTACAACGTCGAATTCGAAGATGTATTCCCTGCTCGGGAGTTGAGCGATGTCTATCGAGGGGTTGAAGTTTGATTCATGGGCAAAGGCCGTTTTATAAGGCGAGTCTTCCCTTCGCGTGTCCGTTATCCACAGCCCCGGCCCTATGTGGTCGAGAAAACGCACGAAACCGTAGTTTTTGGACCGGTTGTAACTGTAGCATATCCCCCGCGCCCTTCCTCCGACCTCTCCCCATTTTTTGCCGTCCACCCCTTCTATGGGCAGTAAGTTCGGGATGAGGTAGCCTGACATGAAAAGGTCCGCCTCCCTCTTGAGGAGACTTGCTATGTTCTGGAAGGCGACGGCCTCTACCCTGCAGCCCCGGTTCTGAAGCGCCCTTACAACCTGCACAAAATCCCCGTCCCCAGTGGCAAGGAGAACCCTGTCGAGGTTTTCGGACTGAAGGAGGGCGTCCACCGCCATGTCGAGGTCCGCGTTGGCCTTCCCGTAGCGGCCGCCGCCCTCGTCCATGTACCATGTGACGACTTTTTCTATCACCTTAAAGCCGAAGTCCCTCAGGGTAGAGTAGAAATTAAGCGTCCTTTCTTTATAGTCGCGGTCGGTCCTCGAACGTTCCTCGTCGTATGCCACATAAGCGTTGAGCCGTATCGGGTCCCCGCTCTCACGGCACGCAAAATCCCGAAGGCAATCGAACCGCATACCGTAGCCGCCGTTACGGGTTATGTTGGAGACGTCTACGTAAAGCCCCACTTTTTGGGATTTTTCCTTTGTCACCGTACCCTCGTCATCTGACCATCATCCCTAACTCGAACCCGACCACCCTTCGGAAGGGTGCCCGCGCATGGGAAGAGAGAATGTTCGGATTCATTCAAGCGGTTTACCTCTGGCCAAGAATATATCTTTTATACAGCACCCGATTAAATATCGAGGTTTGCGGCCTCGAGGGCGTGTTTCTCGATAAAGTCACGTCTGGGCTCCACCTGGTCGCCCATAAGGGTGGTGAATATATTTTCGGCCTCGACGGTATCCTCTACGGTCACTTTCCTCATCACCCTCTTTTCCGGATTCATGGTGGTCTCCCACAACTGCTCCGGGTTCATCTCCCCGAGGCCTTTGTATCTCTGTATCGTAAGGCCTTTCTTCCCCATTGTAAGGATAGAGTCCGTAAGTTCATCGAAGGTCCGGGCCTCCGAGGAAAGAAGGCCGTTGAGGCTCATGGTAAAAGGGGGAAGCCCGTATGATGAGAGTTCTGCGCCCATACCCTTAAGTTCCACGAACTCGGGGGAACTTACAAATTCCTTGTCTATCGTCGTTTCTACGGTGGAGCCGTTTTTCTTCGAGGTGCACCTTATGGTGAAACCCCCCTCTTCCACATCTTTCTCCATGCTGAACCCGACCGGCATAATCTCCGGATGGAAGGCCTTTATGTAGGTTCTGGCGTTATCGAAGAGTTTTTTAAGTGCCTTTTCGTCTTTTAACCTCTCGACCGCGAAGTTTTCCTCGAGGGCGAGGATTTCCACTATGTGTTTGTCTTTCTTAAGCCTCCCGAGCCTCTCCAGCATCCGCCCGAACTTCGAGACCTTTTTGAGAAGACCTACGAGGGAAGGGCCCTTTATCTGCCCCTTTTTGTTCTTCGGTGTTATCACGAGTTCGTCTTTAAGGCTTTCGAGTATGAAGTTCTCCATGGCGGGGTCGTCTTTCAGGTACCTCTCCTCTTTGCCTTTTTTCACCTTGTAAAGCGGCGGCTGGGCTATATAGAGATGCCCCCTTTCGGCAAGGAACGGTATCTGGCGGTAGAAAAACGTAAGGAGAAGCGTTCTTATGTGGGAGCCGTCAACGTCCGCATCCGTCATTATTATGACTCTGTTGTAGCGGAGTTTAGAGGGGTCCTGTTCTTCCTTCCCGACCCCGCATCCAATGGCCGTAATCATCGCCCTGATTTCCTCGTTTTCGAGCATCTTGTCGAACCGGGCCTTTTCGACGTTGAGGATCTTGCCCTTAAGGGGCAATATGGCCTGGAATCTGCGGTCCCTTCCCTGTTTTGCGCTTCCGCCGGCGCTGTCGCCCTCGACTATGAAGAGTTCGCATAGAAGGGGGTTTGTTTCCTGGCAGTCCGCAAGTTTTCCGGGAAGGGCCGCGCCGTCGAGCGCGCCTTTCCTTCTTATAAGTTCCTTTGCCTTCCTTGCGGCAAGGCGGGCCCGCGCGCTTTCCAGAGATTTCTGGATAATCTTCTTTGCCACCGCGGGATTTTCTTCGAGATAGGCGGCGAGTTTTTCATTGACAAGGGATTTCACGTACCCCTCGACATCGGAATTCCCGAGCTTTGTCTTGGTCTGCCCCTCAAACTGGGGGTTCGTGAGTTTTATGCTTATAACCGCGGTGAGACCCTCCCTTACGTCTTCGCCCTCCAGGGACTCCTTCATGTCCTTCATAATATTTTTTCCG
Source organism: Deltaproteobacteria bacterium (assembly GCA_016219165.1). Taxonomy (GTDB): domain Bacteria; phylum Desulfobacterota; class GWC2-55-46; order GWC2-55-46; family DRQE01; genus JACRCB01. Next base: position 4,108 of record JACRCB010000143.1, read on the forward strand.
GAGGCGTAGCTGTTGAGCGTTCTGGTGAGCGCGGATTTGAACCCGGTAAGATGGGTTCCCCCCTCGGTTGTGCTTATATTGTTCGCAAAGGAGAATATGTTCTCGGAATAGCCGTCATTCCACTGGAGGGCTATCTCAAGACCCATCTCTTCTTTTTCGCCCGAGAGGTATACTACACCCGGATGGATGGGGGTTTTGGCCTTATTCAGGTGTTCTACGAAACTTACTATGCCGCCTTCGTACTGGAACTGGTGGCTCTTTCCGTTCCTTTCGTCCGTTATCGCTATCCTTACCCCGGCATTGAGGAAAGAGAGTTCCCTGAGCCTGTGGCTCAATGTGTCGAAACTGAAGGCCGTGTCTTCGAATATCTGGGCGTCCGGCTTGAAGGTTACCGTGGTGCCGGTCTTTTTTGTCTTTCCTATTGTCTTAAGCTGGGTTACGGGTTTGCCGCGTTTGTAGCTCTGCTGGTAGACGTTCCCTTCCCTTCTTATCTCGACGTTGAGCCATTCGGAGAGGAAGTTTACAACCGTAACCCCCACCCCGTGGAGCCCGCCCGAGACCTTGTAGGCCTTTTGCTCGAATTTCCCACCGGCGTGGAGTTCCGTAAGCACCACCTCGATCGTCGGCTTTTTCTTTTCTGGATGGATTTCCGCGGGTATGCCCCTTCCGTCGTCGATTACGGTTACGGAGTCGTCCTCATGTATCACGACGTCTATGTTCTTGCAGTAACCCGCCAGCGCCTCGTCAACGGAGTTGTCCACCACCTCGTAGACAAGATGGTGGAGTCCGGCGGGGCCGGTTGAACCTATGTACATGGCGGGTCTTTTCCTTACCGCTTCAAGTCCTTCGAGCACCTTGATGGATTCGGCGTCATACTTCTCCGGTTCTTGCACGTTTCTGGTCTTTGTTTTTTCTTTTTCCAATGTCCCTCAGGCCCTTTCTTTCAGAGATTTTATTTATAGATAGTAACACAAGGGCTCTAAGAATGCCATAAAAAAATAAACGCCAACCCTCTGATTTTTAAGGATTATTCGATTAGGCCCGAATAACGCCCTTTTGCCTGAAGGGTTCCGTATCCGGTAATGTCATATGGCGGATAATGGAATTTCAGGATGCGGTTAACGCCTGCGTAAAGGAGGGGCGCTACTCTTATATTTCTTTTTTCTGTTTTTAAAATTTCTGTCTTTAACGGGGTGCCCGCCCAGCACCACTCTGGACAGCACCACCCCTATAACATTCAAGACCTTTATGTCCAGAGTGGTGCCGGGGCATAGAAGATGCTGATTTTCCTTGTTTTTCTAAACATCCTGTAGTAGAATCCGAAATTAATGAGCTTTCCCGAACCCAACCAGCACCAGAAAGACTTTTTCAGCCCCACCTACGGCAGACTCACCGAGGACGCCATGTTTTCGAGGCTCGTCCAGTACATGAGGGAGGGGGCCGGCTATAAATACAACCTCATAATCGGGACAGACTCGTTCCTCGCAAGCGACACCATCTTTGTATCCGCCGTGGTGATCCACAGGGTAGGCCACGGAGGCCGGTATTTCTACAGAAAGATCCGGCATAAGAAGTTGGGAAACATGCGCCAGAGGATAATTTACGAGGCGACCATGAGTATAGAGGTCGCCTCGTATTTAAGGGGGCAATTATCCGAAAACGGCTATAAGGGTCTGCCCGTGGAGATACATCTCGATGTCGGCATGAACGGAGATACGAGGGATATAATCAAGGAGGTTGTGGGAATGGTTACCGGCTCAGGGTATGCGGCCGTAACCAAACCGGACTCCTACGGGGCGACCAAGGTGGCTGACAGGCACTCAAGATAATGGCGCGGACCGCCGCAGTCTTCCGGGAAAAAGACTTAAACCCATTCCTTCTCCTTCACCCGGCGTTTGCGATTCGCGCTTGAGAGAGTTGCCGCTGAACGGAATGCTCGCCCTGTCTGCGCGCTACGCACAGGCAGGCATTTATGCCTGCCCCGTACTTGATACGGGGGCGGAGTTCTTAAATTTCAACTAACTTTGGAATGGACTTCTCCGCCTCCTTTCGTGCGGCAATGAATTTTCA
>JACRCB010000144.1 GCA_016219165.1 Deltaproteobacteria bacterium
GAGATAGCGCCTTGTCTTTGACCTTCTCCGGCGTCCTCCGGTTCGACGGCCTGTTGCGGGCCTTATGGACAATGCCCCGGTCGCCTTCCTCCCTAACCGCCCTGACAAGTCTCCTCGCCTGCCTTTAACCGAGTCCCATCATCGAGGCCGCCGCCTTCTGCGTAATGTGCTCGTCCATGGCCTCCTGTATCACCTTCAGCATCTTCAACTCCCGTCAGCTCATGTAGATAATGTCCTCTCCGGCCATAATCTCCTCCCTTCAAAGGGGAAAATTATAGCCATTCAATAGGACATTTCTACTTTGCTACTTTAGGACATTATCATTTTGCTGTAACAAGCCTTTTTACCCGCATGAACGTAGCGGTATAAGTTCTTAAATCCATCTAAAAGGCCGTGTTTTTGTTAATAATTCCCTTGACACCCTCCTTAAGGTTTATTAGAATTCATAACTTAAGCCGCACCGATAGCGCGGATGCAGGGTTTCTTCAGGCGCGTAGCTCAGTGGTAGAGCGCTACCTTGACACGGTAGAGGTCGGCGGTTCGAAACCGCCCGTGCCTACCATTTTTTCTTTGCCGGACAGGGCATCGTTGGTTGCATCGTTGGTTGGACACCGGTTGAACACTGTTTGAACACCGTCATGAGGTCCGAACCCCGCGACCGGGGTTAAAAGGTGTCATCCTTTTAATCGTTAAAAAGAGGCTGGCGCCTTTTATTTTAGTCTTCCGGTTTTAGTCTTTCGGGCGTTCTTTTAAGGTTGCGGGCAATCTATTTAGAGAGAAAGGGTTTATGATAATCGTGAAGTTCTCAGACGAGGAGGATTCGAATTATCCCGAGGGGATAACCGCGGGGGAGGTGCTCTTTGGCCGCTACAAAGGGCTTTCGAATAAGATCGTTGCGGCTAAAGTGAACGGGAATACGGTTGACCTCTCTACTCCTCTGAAAGACCCGGACACGGCCTTAAGGGTAGAGCCCGTTACCGTTGATTCAGAGGAAGGCATCGGGATACTGCGCCATTCGGCCGCCCACATAATGGCGCAGGCGGTAAAGGGCGTCTATAAAGACGTAAAACTCGGGATAGGGCCGGCCATAGAGGACGGTTTCTACTATGACTTCGATACGCCGGCGCCATTTACCCCCGAGGACATCGAGAAGATAGAAAAGAGGATGGAGGAGATTATAAAAGGGGATTCCCCTTTCGAGCGGGAGGAACTTAAGAAGGACGATGCCCTCAATCTCTTTAAGGGCATGGGGGAAACCTATAAGGAGGAACTCATCCGGGAACTCGGGGATGACGGGGTAAGCATTTACAGGCAGTCTGGATTCGTGGACCTCTGCAGGGGGCCGCATCTTCCAAAGACGGGCATGGTCAAGGCCTTCAAGATTACCTCCACGGCAGGGGCATACTGGAGGGGGGATGAAAAAAGAAAGATGCTCCAGAGGGTCTACGGCACGGCGTTCCCCGACAAAAAACAGTTGGCGCAATACCTAAGGAAAATAGACGAGGCGAAGAAAAGGGACCACAGGAAACTCGGCAGGGAATTAGACCTCTTTTCGGTGAGCGAAGAGGTCGGCCCGGGCCTTATCCTCTGGCATCCGGACGGGGCCACGGTGAGGCTTGCCATAGAGGATTTCTGGAGAAAAGGACACATAAAGAACGGTTATTCGCTCGTATACACCCCGCATGTCGCGAAACTCGATATGTGGAAAAGGAGCGGGCACTGGGACTTTTACAGGGAAAACTTATTCAGCCCCATGGACGTGGAAGGGCAGGACTATATAGTAAAGCCCATGAACTGCCCTTTCCATATCCAGATATTCAAGAGCCGGCTCCGGAGTTACCGCGACCTCCCGATAAGATATGCGGAACTCGGAACCGTCTATAGGTTCGAGCGTTCCGGCGTATTGCACGGGTTATTGCGGGTGAGGGGGTTCACACAGGACGATGCCCACATATATCTGGCCCCCGGGCAGATAGAAGACGAAGTAAAGAGTGTCTTGAAATTTACTCTTTACATCCTGAGGGCTTTCGGGTTTAATGAATACGAGATATTTTTAAGCACAAGGCCGGAAAAATACGTGGGCTCTATCGAGAACTGGGCAATGGCCTGGGGGTCTTTGAAGGCGGCGCTGGAGGGGGAGGGATTGCCTTACTCCGTTGACCCGGGCGAGGGGGTTTTTTACGGCCCGAAGATAGACATAAAGATAAAAGACGCCCTGGGAAGGGCATGGCAGTGCTCCACGATACAGGCGGATTTCAATCTGCCTGAGCGGTTTGATGTGACGTACAGGGATGAACGGGGGGTGGAATCCAGGCCCATAATGCTCCACCGGGCGCTTATGGGTTCGCTCGAGAGGTTTTTCGGATGCCTCGTCGAACACTACGCCGGGGCGTTCCCCCTGTGGCTTTCGCCGGTTCAGGTTGTAGTCCTGAATGTTACGGAGAGAAACGTCTTATATGCCGGCAGGGTCTTTGAGGCGATAAAAGAAAAGGGGCTCAGGGCAGAGTTCGACAGCAGGAACGAAACACTTAACTATAAGATAAGGGAGGCGAGGCTTAGAAAGGTTCCCTACATGGTCATCATAGGGGACAGGGAAGAGGAAAAGGGTGTGGTCTCGCCGCGCTCAAGAGATACGGGAGAGATGGCGCAGTCGACCGTTCAGGAATTTATAGAGAGTCTCGAAAGAGAAAATAAAACTATCGGAGGTGGACCTTCATAACGAAGTTTGCGGGAAAACAGCAGAAAAAAGGCGAGTTAAGGATTAACAGAAGAATCAGGGCGGCCCAGGTCCGTCTGGTGGACGGGGAAGGCAATCAGGTAGGGGTTCTTCCCGTCCCTGATGCGCTTAAGGCGGCGGAGGAGGCAGGGCTTGACCTTGTAGAGGTTTCGCCAGACGCTGACCCCCCCGTGTGCAGGCTCATGGACTACGGCAAGTACAAATACCAGATGAGCAAGAAAGCCCATGAGGCCAAGAAAAAACAGGCGGTAGTCCACGTAAAAGAGATTAAACTCAGGACCCGCACCGATGAGCACGACTTCCAGTTCAAGGTGAGGAACATCAAGAGTTTCCTCTCGGACGGAGACAAGGTCAAGGTCGGCATATTTTTCAGGGGCAGGGAAATCATGCATCCCAAAATCGGGGAGAAAATGCTCCTGAGGGTTGTCGACGAGACAAAGGACGTGGCCGCGGTCGACCAGAACCCGAGGCTCGAGGGACGGAATATGACTATACTTCTCGGGCCTTTATCTTCAAAATAATCCTTCTTGGCGGGAACCTTTTTGGCGGCCCTGTGCCGGGCGCTCGTGCCGGACTCGTTTTGGCGTTCGTTCAGCAGGGGGTTCTTACACTCTCGCTTGACTTGCGGATGCAGGGTCCGTGAGTTTCCGGGGGGGGGGCAGGAAAAACATTTCACGGAAGGTTTTAGCCTTCGAGAAAGCGAGGATAGAAGATGCCGAAGTTAAAGTTAAAGACGAATAAAGGTGCGGCAAAGAGGATGCGCATCACCGCAAAAGGAAAGGTATTAAGGAGAAAGGCCGGCATGAGGCACCTTCTCTCAGGCAAGAGCGCGTCGAGGAAAAGACGCCTCGGGAAAGCGCTCGTTGCGGAAAAGGCAAACGCCCCGTCCGTTAAGAAACTCCTGCCGTATGCGTGACGCAATGGTTTATGGATTGCGTTTCCGCGGGGTCTCGTTTACTGTTTAAAAAAGCGAAAGGAGCAGGATATGCCGAGGGTTAAAAGGGGAGTCAACGCGAAGAAAAAAAGGAGGAAGGTCCTTAAGGCGGTAAAGGGCATGAGGGGGGCAAGGGGAAGGCTCTACCGCATAGCCACCCAGGCGGTGGACAAGGCCCTTGTATGCGCATACGCCGACAGAAGGAAAAAGAAAAGGGACATGAGGAGGCTCTGGATAGCGAGGATTAACGCCGCGGCGCGGCTCAACGGCATTACGTATAACCGCCTGATGGAGGGCCTTATAAAGGCAAATGTGGCGCTCGACAGAAAGGTTCTCTCCGACATAGCGGTGAAAGACCCCGCAGGTTTTGCAAAGTTCGCCTCGATGGCAAAAGAGGCCCTGTCCGCCTGAAAAGTGGGGCTTAAAGAAGAACCCTCAGCCGGGGGAAACTTTTCGTAATCTGCCGGAACTCTTTGCCGGCCTTTCAGAAACCTTCGGAGCCGTAAACCAAGAGATTGTATGAAAGAGAGTCTTGAAATCCTTGAGCGGGAGATTATGAACGGCTTCAAGGCCGCCCGCTCCGCAGTGGACATAGACAATCTCAAGAAAAAATATCTCGCAAGAAAAGGCCCCCTCGCGGCCCTGATTAAAGAACTCGCCGGCCTCCCGGCCGAGGAGCGGCGCATCCTCGGCGAGGCGATAAACGAGGCTAAAAAAAGAATAGAAGGCGTCCTCGATGACGCCCTTGCGACACTGCGCGGTGCGGAAAAGAGCGAACGCCTCGGAAAAGAGAGGCTGGACGTAACGCTCCCCGGGAGGTCTCTCCCCTCGGGCAGAATCCATCCTGTAACGTCGGTAACCTCGGAGATTGAAGATATCTTCACATCCCTCGGTTTCGAGATAGCCGAAGGCCCCGAGGTCGAACTCGATTATTACAATTTCGAAGCCCTGAACATCCCCAAAGACCATCCGGCAAGGGACATGCAGGATACGTTTTACTTAAGCGGCGGCGTGTGCCTCAGAACCCACACCTCCCCGGTTCAGATAAGGGTCATGGAAAAAAGAAGGCCGCCTCTGAGGGTCATAGCCCCCGGGACCGTTTACAGGAGGGACTCCGACATCACCCACACCCCGATGTTCCATCAGGTCGAGGGGTTCATGGTGGACGAGGGGGTTTCCTTCAGCGCCCTCAAGGGGGTGCTTACGCATTTCCTCCATCGGCTTTTTGGAGAGGATACCGGGGTAAGGTTCAGGCCCAGTTTCTTCCCCTTCACCGAGCCGAGCGCGGAGGTGGATATACGCTGCGTTATGTGCGCGGGTAAAGGGTGCAGGGTATGCAAGGGGAGCGGGTGGCTCGAGATACTGGGGTGCGGGATGATACACCCGAATGTCTTTAAGAGCGTTGATTATGATTACGGGAGATATTCGGGTTTCGCCTTCGGCCTCGGTATCGAAAGGATTGCGATGCTTAAACACGGCATAGACGACATAAGGCTGTTTTTTGAAAACGATATAAGGTTTCTGAGGCAGTTTTAAGATGCTCTTCAGTTATAACTGGCTAAGAGAATTCACCGATATAACCCTCTCTCCGGAAGAACTCTCCAAAAGGCTCACCATGGCGGGCATCGAGGTCGAGGCCGTGGCGAAGGTGGGGTCCTCGGTCATCGGGGTGGCCGCGGCCGAGATACTCTCGGTGGGGAAACATCCCAATGCCGATAAACTCTCGCTTTGCGAGGTTAAAACCCCTGACAAGAAATATTCTATCGTCTGCGGGGCCTCGAACATGAAGGCAGGGGACCGTGTCGCCCTCGCCCTGGCCGGGGCAATCCTTCCCGGAGGTGTCGAGATAGCGAGTGTTAAGATACGCGGCGTGGTATCGGAGGGGATGATGTGTTCGAGGGAGGAGTTGGGGTTGGCAAAGGTGGAATCCGGCATAATGATACTTCCCGGCGATACCCCTCTCGGAAAGGATATAAACGAGGTGCTGGGGCTTGAGGACTTTCTTCTAAATGCGGCGATAACGCCCAACCGTCCCGATTGCCTGAGCATAATGGGGCTTGCAAGGGAGATAAGCGCAATAACCGGTTCGGGATTCAGGGAGAAAAAAAGAGATGTCTCCGAGGGGGCAGGGGGGATAAGGGAAAAGGTCTCGATTACGGTGGAGGACACGTCTCTTTGCAGGCGTTATACCGCGAGGGTCATAGAAGGGGTTAAGGTGAAAGAGTCGCCTCCGTGGCTTAAAGATAGACTCGGACTCCACGGGCTCAGGCCGGTAAATAACGTCGTAGACGCCGCGAACTATGTGATGCTCGAGGCGGGGCAGCCCCTCCACGCCTTCGACCTCGGCGGCATCCGGGGCAACGCCCTGATAATAAGGAAGGCAAAGGCTAAAGAGGCAATCACGACAATCGACGGAAAGACGAGGGAACTTGAACAGGGGATGCTTGTCATAAGCGATGCCGCAATCCCCCAGGCCGTTGCCGGAATAATGGGAGGAAAGGGGTCCGAGGTTACGGAGGAAACCACCCAGATACTTCTCGAAAGCGCGTGGTTTTCCCCTCCCTCGGTCAGGAGGACCTCGAGGGCGCTTTCTCTTTCGAGCGATTCCTCTTACAGGTTTGAAAGGGGGGTCGACATCGAAGGGGCGGGAAGGGCGCTTGACCGCGCGGCAATGCTGGTAAATGAACTTTCCGGCGGTGTGATTCTATCCGGCATGGTGGATATCTATCCGGAAAAATACGAACCCGCGGCAGTGGGATTCAGGGTAAAGAGGGCGGGGGAGGTATTGGGCATGGAACTCTTCGATGCCGAGGTAAAAAAGATTTTCCACGGCCTCAACATGAAAGTGAAAGGGGCAAGGAAAAAGGGATGTATCGCGGTAGAGCCGCCTTCCTACAGGGTCGATATAAAGACAGAGGAGGACCTCATCGAAGAGGTCGCAAGGCTTAAAGGGTATGACACCGTCCCCCTGAGCATGCCTGTCGCGAGAGTCGGCGCCGGCGACGGGCCCGGAAAACTGTTCCTCCTTAAGAAAAAGACAAGGGAGATACTCGCGGGGAGCGGATTTCTGGAAGTGCTCAACTATAGTTTTGTCCCGGCCGGGAGCCTCGCCATTGCGGGCGGGGGAAAAGAAGGTGTCATTGTCTTAAACCCTATTACCGAGGAGCAGGCCGTGATGAGGAAATCCTTATTGCCGTCTCTTATCGCGAACCTCTCATTCAATCTTGCAAGGAAAAATACCGAGGTAAGGATATTCGAGTGCGCCCCGGTTTTCCTGCCCAAACCAGTTACCGCGCCCGAATCGAATCTCCCGGAGGAGAGGTGGAAGGCGGCCCTTCTCATGTACGGCCACAGGGGAGGGTCGGCCTTATGGAACCAGCCCGATGTGTGGCTCGATTTCTACGACGTAAAAGGGATGTTGGAGAACCTCGTAGACGGGCTCGGCATCGAAGGGAACGTAACCTACGGGAAGAATGAAGACCCGTTCTTCCACCCGGGCAAGGGCGCGTGCGCGGCGCTCGACGGGAAGGAGTTTGCGATATTCGGCGAACTCCATCCCGGCGCGCAGGAGAGGTTTGACTTTAACAAATCAGTGTATCTACTTGAAATGGATATGGAAATTATCAAGGAAGGATTCGGGGGATACAGGCGGTACTCAGGGATTGCGAGGTTTCCGGAATCATCGAGGGATATAGCGTTCATAGTAGACGCAGGCGTTCCCTACGGCGCAATGCTCGGCGCCCTAAAGAAGGTGGATGTAAAACTTATTGAAAATATTGAAGTGTTTGATGTATACTCTGGTGGGAACATCCCCGAAGGTAAGAAGAGCCTCGCTTTGAGGATTACATACAGGTCATCCGGGAAGACCCTTACATATTCCGAGGTGGAGGAGGTTCATTCGAGGGTGGCGAAGGAACTTGTAGAGAAGTTTAACGCGGCGCTGCGCATCTGAAATTTCATGAGAGGAGGAGTTTATGACCAAGGCTGATCTTGTGGAGATTGCCTTCGAGAAGGTTGGCTGTTCCAAGAAGGACGTTTCCGGGGTTGTGGACAGGGTGTTCGAGACGATAAAGACGAACCTCGAAAAGGGCGGGAAGGTGAAGGTCTCCGGCTTCGGCAATTTCGTCGTCCGGAGTAAAAAGGCCCGCAGGGGAAGGAACCCCCAGACCGGAGAAGAGATAACAATCGAAAAAAGAAGGGTGATGACCTTCAAGCCGAGCCAGCTCCTTAAGGATTTTGTAAACTCGGGTTCAAAATAAAGAGAATGAAAGAGATACCGGATAAACTTTATTTCAAGATAGGAGAGGTTTCGAATATCACCAGGGTCAAGCCCTATATCCTTCGCTACTGGGAGGGCGAATTCAAGGTGATAAGCCCGGTAAAGTCCATGGGCAACCAGCGTGTATACAAAAGGCGCGACATAGAACTGATACTTTATATAAAGAAACTGCTCTACGAAGAGGGGTTCACGCTCGATGGGGCGAGGAAAAAGGTGAGGGAATTCAAAAAGGAGCGGTCAAAGCAAATGAGTTTCAAGTTCCCGGATAAGAAATACCAGAACGCGCTCAAGGATATAAGGAAAGACCTTGCTTCGATAAAGGGTATGCTCAGATGAGGGGAACTTTCCGTAAAATCTTTTGAAGTTTTGCCTCGCTTTCGCGAGGACTCCAAAGACGGAGTCATTAGGTCCCCTTTTGTACTCCTTTTTTGGAGTCCTTCCGAAAGGAAGGGGAGTCCTTCCCGGGCTCCTTCTAAAATTTTAAGTTTCTCTGTAAAGAGACATCGGGGCGTAGCGCAGCCTGGCAGCGCACCAGCATGGGGTGCTGGTGGTCGGAGGTTCGAATCCTCTCGCCCCGACCAGATTTGCACGGGCCTCAACCGCTTGAGCGGTTGAGGCCTTTTTGATTTTTTTAGATTAAGGCGCCTTGGTCTTCCCCCATTTTTTCCTTGACAACCGCGCCCCGTCTCTATATTATCGTATCAATATTCTTCTTATCCAGAGTGGCTGAGGGACTGGCCCGTTGAAGCCACAGCAACCGGCCCCGCTTTTAGCGGGATGGCCGGTGCTAATTCCAGCAAGGCTCCAGACGGCGTGATTTATCATGCCGCTGCCTTGCGAAGATAAGGAGGGAGTTGCAGCCAACCTCTTCTTAACTTCTAAGAAGGGGTTTTTTAATTTTAAGGGATTTAGAGACGAAAAACTGCATTACCGGTAACGATTCTTAACAGGGGAGGTAATATGAGTTTTATAAGGGCGCTTAAATGCAGGGAATGCGGGAAGGAATACCCCAAAGAGGCTTTGCATGTCTGCGAGTTCTGTTTCGGGCCTCTCGAGGTCGCCTACGAATACGGCGCGATAAAAAAGGTCTTGACGAAAGAGGCGATAAAAGACAGGCCCAAGAACATGTGGCGCTACAGGGAACTTCTGCCCGTAGAGGGTGAGCCGACGGTCGGGCGCGAGGTGGGGTTTACACCCCTTATAAGGGCGCGGAACCTCGAAAAGGTCCTCGGGGTAAGCGAACTC
>JACRCB010000145.1 GCA_016219165.1 Deltaproteobacteria bacterium
GTGGGCGCGAGCATCTCCCTCATGCCCGGGCCTCCCCTGGGCCCCTCATACCTTATCACGACCGCATCGCCCTTTTTAATGCCCCGGGCCGTTATGGCCTTCATCGCTTCTTCCTCCGAGTCGAATACCCGGGCCCTGCCGCTGAAACGCATCATCCTGCCCGCAACGCCGGATTGTTTCACCACCGCCCCGAGCGGGGCGAGATTCCCCTGTAAAACCGCTATGCCGCCTTCCCTGTGACAGGGATTTTCAACATCCCTTATAACATTACCGTCTATATAGTCAACAGATTCCATTATCTTCCTTATCCTCAAGCCTGAGACGGTCGGGTTATCGTCTATCATCCCTTCAAGCCTCTTCAATACCGCGGGTATGCCGCCCGCCCAGTGAAGGTCCTCGAGATAATGGTCCCCTACCGGCTCCATAGAGGCTATATGCGGGGTGGTTCTGCCGAGGACGTCAAAACGTTCCAAGGAAAGTTTTACCTCCGCCTCGTTTGCAATGGCCAGAAGATGGAGGACGGTGTTTGTAGAGCCTCCGAGGGCAAGGTCGACCCGTATCGCGTTATCGAAGGCGCGTTTTGTCATTATCCTTCGCGGGGTGATGTTTTTCCTTACGAGTTCGACGAGCCTCATCCCGCTTTCGAACGCAATACGTCTTTTCTCGCTCGCAACGGCCGGGGCCGTCCCGCAATAAGGCAGACTCATTCCCATGGCCTCGGTAAGGGCGTTCATCGTGTTTGCGGTATAAAGCCCCTGGCAACTCCCCATTCCGGGACATGCGCCGAGTTCGCAGGAGTCCAATTCCGCCTTCGAAATCTCGCCCGCCCTGAAACGCCCCATCGCCTCAAAGGTATTCCTTATGAAGGAAATACGCCTCCCCCTGTAGCGTCCGGTCATCATCGGCCCTGCGCTGACCACGATGGAGGGTATGTCGAGACGGGCCGCCGCCATGAGCATCCCCGGGGTAATCTTGTCGCAGTTTGTGAGCAAAACCAACCCGTCGAGGGCATGCGCCTCGGCAACAGTCTCGACCATATCGGCAATGAGTTCCCTCGAGGGCAGCGAATAATGCATACCCCTGTGACCCATCGCAACACCATCGCATATGCCGGGAATGCCGAAGATAAACGGATACCCCCCTCCAGTATGCACGCCCTTCTCTATAAACCTCTCCAGGTCCCTCATCCCTATGTGCCCGGCAATGAGGTCCGTGAAACTTGAGGCGATGCCGATAAAGGGTTTACGCATCTCTCGGGCGGGAACGCCCGTTGCGTAGATGAGTGCTCTGTGGGGAACCCTTCCCAGCCCTTTTTTTACCTTGTCACTTCGCATATTTAAGACTAATCTTCTCCATCTTGTCCTTCATCGCGAGTTTGAGTTTTTTAAACCCTTTCTTCTCAACCTCCTCCGCCGCGGTCAACACGGGTTTCTTCTCCAACTTATCCACTTTCCTTTTGTATTCCCTGTGCAGGGTGTAGGCCTCCTTAAACTCTCCATTCTCCTCAAGGAGTCTTTTCACCGCTTCCCTGTCTTTCTTATCCATGGGAGACCTCCTTAACTATAAGAAAAACTTTTTCTGAAAATTCCCTCATCCGCGGCCATTTTTAAAAACCTGCAGAACCGGAACCCTTATTCCAAGAAGACCCCTCTCACCCCTAAACCCTCCGTAAAAAATCGCACCTTCGGGAAATTTTCAAACCTTAACGTGGTCTTACAGGCAACAAGATATATTAACCCATGAAGAAAACGTTGTCAACAGTGTCGCCCCCTTCGGTCACCCTTCTTTTCCCGCCTTTTTAATCTCGGCCTCCGGCCTCCTGAGATATAAGGGTTTCAGTTCCGCGGGACGATTGAAAACCGGGTTTTTTTCCGCAAGAAGCCCTATATTAGACGCCCTCACATCCCAGAGGTGTTCCGGCGCTATTATCGCGTCCTTAAAGTTTTCCCTGATAAGCCCCTCATAAGTTTTAAGCGCGTTGCCGAGGAATATAACGGGCCCTCCTCTGGTCTCTGCAATGGCCGTAAAAAGACGCTCGACACTGACACAGCAATCCTCAATAACCCTTTTACACTCGCCGTTTGAGAATGTAAAAACGGCCGCGTAGACCTCCTTTTTCCTCGCATCGAGTATAGGACAGACCCTTAAGTCCGTATAGGGGACGTTCATGGCAAGGCTCTTAAGCGTTGATACTCCCGCAACCGGCCTTTTAAGCGCCCATGCAAGCCCCTTTACAACACTCGCGCCTATCCTGAGACCGGTAAAAGAACCGGGGCCAACCCCAAAGGCGAAAACGTCCACATCCTCGATTGAAAACCCGATGTCCTTCAGGAACCCATCCAGCCCTTTCAGGAGCCATACGGAGTGGGTCCCGGCGAGACCGACCGTAAGTTCCCCTACGAGACGTCCTTTCTCGGTAAGGGCCACACTCCCCCCGGTGGAGGATGTATCAACTGAAAGTATCTTCAAACCCCCGCCCCCCTCCCTCAACGAAAGAGCCTTAGTACGTCGTTCCATGTAACGAAGACCATGAGCGCGATGAGAAGCGCCATCCCGACCTGCTGGGAAATGCCTAATATCTTCTCGCTCACCGGTTTCCCTTTTATCCGTTCTATCAGGAAGAAAAAGAGGTGCCCCCCGTCGAGCACGGGGATGGGGAAGAGGTTTATTATCCCTATCTGCAAAGAGAGGAACGCGATTATCGACATTAGTTCGACGGCGCCCGATTCCGCGGCCCTGCCGGCGACCTGCGCTATCATAATCGGCCCCCCGAGGGTCTTTACCGAATAGGCGCCTGAAAAAAGCCCTTTTATGACGGCAAAGAGAAGGATAACGAGTTCCCCTGCCTTCTTAACCCCCAGCCCCACCGACTCGAAAAAACCATAACTCCTGATAACCGTCTCCTCCACCTGCATGACCCCTACAAGGTAACTCTTCATCTCCGAGTTCCAGACGGCCGTAATCTTTGCCTCGAAACTCCTGCCGTCCCTTTCGACGAGGAAGGTTCTCTCTCTTCCGCTGCTTTTTATGACCTCCTGCAGTTCCACCCAGTGTGATATGGGTTGGCCGTCCACGGCCTTTATCCTGTCGCCCGGCTTAAGCCCGGCCTTCTCGGCGGGAAAACCTTTCGATAACCCCCCTATTACAGGAGGCATAGGGGGATAAAAACCGTAACCATCCCCGGCAGGGGGATTAACGACTACGTCCGTCCTCTCTCCCTCCCTCAATATTAAAAGACGGAGGGGGCCTTCCGCATTCAAGGCCGTCGCCTTATATATACCTTCCCATCCTTCCACCCTCTCTCCGTTCACCTCTTCGACCGTATCTCCCCTTCTTATGCCGGCCTTCTCGGCCGCGGAGCCGTGTGAGACGTAACCTACCTCCGGAGGCCCTTCGAAATACGCAGGCACCTTAATCCCGAGCATGAATATAAGGGGAAAGAGGACGAGCGCCAAAACGAGGTTCATGACCGAACCCGCGGCCACTATCAATGAACGAATAGAAATGGGTTTGGCGGCAAACGACTTTTTCTTATCCTCTTCGGCCACATCCTCATCCGGGCTCTCGCCGACCATCTTCACATACCCCCCGAACGGAACGGCCGAGATGCGGTATTCCGTCTCCCCCCTCCTTACCGAAATAATCTTCGGCCCGAATCCGAGAGAGAACTTCTCTACCCCGACCCCAGCCGCCTTTGCAACGGCAAAGTGGCCGAGTTCGTGTATGAATATGAGTACCCCGAGGACTATGAGAAATGAAATAACCGTTGTCATATCTTCCTCCGCCCCTTAGTTATGACCTCTTCCGCGGCTTTTCTACCCCAGCGGTCCGCCTCGACGATGTCTTCAACGGTCCTGACCCTGCGGGGGTCGTGTCCTTCAAGGACCGTAGAGAGGACCCTGTATATGTCGGTAAACCCTATACCCCCCTTAAGAAACATCTCAACGCAGACCTCATCGGCCGCATTGAGGACGCAGGGTGCGGTCTCCCCCAACGAAAGAGCCGTGTAAGCGAGCGAGAGGCACGGGAATTTTCCGGGGTCGGGCTCAAAGAATTCCAGTTTTTTCCCCATGATGTCAAACCGGCCCGCAGACGCCTCGACCCTCCGTGGGTATGAGAGCGCATACCCGATAGGCACCCTCATATCGGAGGAACCCATCTCGGCCACTATCGAGCCGTCTACGTACTCCACCATGGAGTGCACGACACTCTGCGGATGTATGCAGACGGAAATCCTATCCGCGGGCATTCCGAAGAGCCATCTCGCCTCTATAACCTCAAACCCCTTGTTCATAAGCGTTGCCGAATCTATCGTAATCCTCCTGCCCATGGACCATGTCGGGTGCCTTAGGGCCTCCTTCGGGGTTACGCTTCCAAGCCTCGCGGCCGGAAGCCTTAAAAAAGGCCCTCCCGAGGCCGTAAGCAATATCCTCTTTACATCCTCTATCCTGTGCCCCGCGAGCGACTGGAAGACGGCGGAATGTTCGCTGTCAACGGGGATAAGCCTCCCGCCGTGTTTCTTGACCTCCTTCATCACCAAAGACCCCCCTGCCACGAGGGTCTCTTTGTTTGCGAGCGCCACGTCCTTACCCGCCTTTATGGCCGCAAGTGTGGGAAGGAAACCCGCAAAACCGACTATGGCGGACACCGTAATGTCCGCGCCCCCGAATGCGGCCGCCCGTTCCATCCCTCTACTGCCGAAGCCGACCTCGACTTCGCGGGACGTGAACTCTCTTTTAATCTCCTCCGCCGCCCCGCGCTCGATGACCGATACGTAAGCCGGGGCGAACTCCCGTATCTGTTTTTTCAAAAGTTTTGTGTTCCGGCCCGCGGCAAGCGAAACCACTTTGAACCTTCCGGGATTCCTGCGGACCACATCGAGGGTCGACCGCCCTATGGAACCGGTGCTTCCGATGACCGCCACAGATTTCCGTTTATTCTCTTTTACGCTGCGACGCGCCATATAAGGTAATAGTAAAGGGCCGGCACCGAGAATATAATGCTGTCAAGCCTGTCAAGCACCCCTCCGTGCCCCGGGATGATGCTCCCGGAATCCTTAACCCCCGCTCCCCTTTTCAGAAGCGACTCCGAAAGGTCGCCCAAAAGAGAGACCATTCCCAAAAAAACGGAAATAAAAACCACATCCTTTGCCGCAAGGCCCGTTTCGAAAAACCGGTTGAAGAGAAACGCCGCGGCCAACCCTCCGATAACCCCTCCGATTGCGCCTTCCACCGTCTTATTGGGGCTTACCCTCGGAGAGAGTTTATGCCTTCCTATGGCGCTTCCCGTATAGTAGGCCGCGGTGTCGTTAAGCCACACCACCGACATGAGAAAAAGTATCCATATCCTTCCGTTGGGAAGAAGGGAAATCCGGATGAAATGTGAAAGGGGAAGGGCTACGTACATGACACCCAATGTCCGAACCCCCACCCACCCAGCCGCCCCTGAGAAATCCCCCCCGGAAAAC
>JACRCB010000150.1 GCA_016219165.1 Deltaproteobacteria bacterium
CTGAACGGCCTCCCGGCCCCCTCCTGAGGGCTGCTGGGAGGGCTGAGCCTCCTCTTTTGCGCTGACCTGGGGGGCCTCTTCTTTTATTTTTTCCTCGGCCGTCTTCTTCTCTTCTTTCGGTTTTTTCTGGGCTTCTTCCTCTTTCTTCGTCTCCTCTTCAGGCTGAACCACGGCCCTTGGCTGTATCTTCTTTTCGATTACGGCCTTGGGCGGCTCAAGTATAAGTTTCGCAAACCTTTCCGGTATCTTCTCTATGGCGGCTATCCCCTTAGATTTCTTTATCTCCCTCGTGTTGAGATAGGCAACGGTAAGGATGTGTATTACGGCGGAAACCACCAGTACCGAGATAAACGGGTAATCCTCCCTCGATATCCATGCCTTCCTGAATGCGGCGTCCACCTTTACGGCCCTCTTATCCGGGACCGTTATCTCCCTGTAGGCAAGGCGCAGTGTTAATCCTCCCGTGGATACGATGCATTCTTTCCCGTCCGGCAGGTGGAATAGATAGGAATCCCCCTTTTTCTTAAGGAGCCCCGATTCTATAAGGCCGCGGATGGAGAGGCTGTGGCCATCGCTTTCGATGGTGCCGTCCATACCCCTGAAGATGCGGAGGAAGTAGCCCTTTGCGGACTTGTCAAGGAGCCTCGTTTTGCCTTTGGGAAGACCCGGCACCGAGGCGACGACGTCGCAATCGTACGATTCCCCTACGGTCAGGTGTTTTCCGGGAAGGACCTTGCCCTCGTGCCTCCCCTCATGGTCTATGGATACCGAAAGAACCTTTTTCTTATTCACGGGATGACGTCACTGCCAGGGATATTGTGTTGTAACCTGCCTGCCCGCAGGTGAACATGATTTTTTCCAGGAGGACAAACGGTATGGACCTGTCCCCCTGGATTACGACCTCTCCTGTAAACTTTACGGCCCTGTTTTTCGACGCTATGAATTCGGTCTTCTTTGCCTGTTCGTTCAATTCGTTAAAAAGGGGCTTTATAATGAGTTCCCCTTTTGTAAGCGCCTCTTTAACGTCCGCAATCCTCATGCCGTCAACAATAATATCGTTTGAGGTGGCCTGCACAATGAGCCTGAGCCTCGGGGCCTGCGTCGACGTTGACACGGGGAGCTTAAGCCTGGGGTCGACCGACAGTATGTCGCCCTGCGCCGAATAACTCGCGAGCAGAAAGAAAAGTATCGCGGTAAACATATCCATCATCGAGGTGAGCGTGACAGTGCCAACTACGATTTTGGACCTCTTGGATTTCTTTTTCGACGGCGCGAATGACATTATTTCGCCTCACCGAGCGAAACGAGCGGGAAGAGGGTCCTGACCACCTCTTTTCCTCCCACCTTCCGGGTTGTATCCCTTGCCGCGTCCATAACCTGAACGACCAGGTCGTAAGGGATGTCTGGTTTCAGCATTATAATAACCTCCTCCTGGCTGGGGTGGGCGTCCTTGACCTTCCCAACTTCCTCCCTCAGGGTTTCAATATCATACGTCCCTTCCTTTCTGGGTACGACTACCCCCCTGCCTATGCCTCCGAGCTGGAAGCCCCTTTCCGTCACCATAATGGTGAAGACCTCGGCCGGGGCGGAACTTTTCTCCAGAACCCCCGCCCTCTCCTGCGGCAGGTATATGTCTATTATCGCGGTCTTGGCAAAGACCGCGGTCAGAAGCACGAAGGGTATCACAATGGTAAAGATGTTCAGAAGGGGTATAAGGTTCACGTCCTCGGCAACCATGTGACGGTGTCTTTTTTTACTTGGCCGAAACCCCACCTTTACCCTCCTTCAAAAAGTTTATGAGTTTTACCGAAAACTCGTCTATCTCGTCAACAATCTTCTGCGCCTTTGCCTGAAGGATAGTGTACATAAGAAGTAACGGTATCGCCACTATAAGGCCGAATGCCGTGGTGTACAGGGCTATGGCGATGCCGCTTGCGAGGAGTGCGGCCTTCTGGGACGGGTCCGCGTGGGCTATGGCCGCGAATGCCTGTATAAGGCCCTGTATGGTTCCAAGAAGCCCAAGTAAGGTCGCGATGTTTGCCAGCGCCGCCAGATACGCGACCCTCTTGTCTATAGTGGGTATAATCTCAAGCGCAATCTCGTCTATCGCGGTCTGGACGTCTTCTACGGTTCCGTGGGCCGAGGCCGCAATACCGTGGTGCAGTATCCTCATCAGCGGCACCCTCATGTCGTTACAGAGGGCCCTGGCCTGCTCGACGTTGCCCTCAATGAGGAACTTGCTCACCTTCTTCCAGAGGGCCCTCCCGTCCACATTATATTTGTGTATGAGGAGTACCCCCCTTTCTATCATTATGGCAAAGCCGACTATCGAGACGGTGAGGATGAAATACATGAATAGCCCGCCGTCTCTGAAAAATGATGTTATTATTTCCATTGCGTATTACCTCCTTTTGATGCAATCCCGCCCTCTCTCGAGAGCGGTTCGTGGTGTATAGGGGCGAGGATCTCCGGGATAAAGGATTTTTCCAGAGAATCCCCTTTCCAGAGCCTCGACCTCGACACGATGAACATTACCCGCGGTTTTTCAACCGTCCCTTCTATTACGATGGTGCGCTGGGTGATGAGAGGCTCTCTTATCGGCCCCTCTTCGCCTCTGACGGCGCGTGCGGCGCCCAAGAAGATAAACATGAAGAATAATACCGATAGAAGACCCTTAGTTTTCATCCTTCTTTCCCTTTGCCGAAATCCTCGCCTTTACAACATCTATCCACGCAGAAACGTCCTTTGCATCGGCCCCCCCTTTCTCGAGGTAGGCGGTATAATTTTCGAGGGCCTTATCCATATCACCGAGGTAGATTTCATATATTATCCCCATATTCTTGAAAGGCAGGGGGTCGTCGGGCGCGGCATTTTTTATCTCCTCGAACGCCTTGAGGGCCTCTTCGTATCTATTAAGCCTCAAAAGCGCCTGCGCCATTGCGGAAAGCGTATGGGAATCCCTCCTCCCGTAACCTATTGCCGCGGCGAACTCGGCCATAGCCCCCGCGTAATCCCCCCCGCTTGAGCGCATCACCCCCATGTTGTAATGGAGGAGGGGATTTACGGAATCGAGAGAGGCCGCTTCGAGATAGAATTTCTCCGCTTCCTTCGCATGCCCCATGCCAAGGTGCGCGGTGCCGAGGTTCATGGCGGCTGAAAAAGACCTCTCGAGCATGAATGAGCCGTTCATGGATTCCACCGCCTTATCTTTTTTGCCGTTCAGCGCATAAAGCGTGCCGAGCGCGTTGTATATCTTTGCCGGCGGCGCATTGTACCTGGATGCGGCAAGAAACTCCTCCTGCGCCATTTCCACCTCGCCCATCTTGAGATACAGAAGACCCGAATTGTAATAAAATTCCCACTTCCCGGCCTCAATCGCGCTTGCCGGCTTAAAAAGCGCGAGGGCGCCGGCGGGATTATCGTTCATAAGTTTTAAAGTCGCTTCCGTAAGAGCATTGCCGCTCTTTGTCTTTTCGCCGTCTCCCCCGGCGGGACCCGCGGGACCCTTTGTTCCGCCTATTGTTCCGCCTATCTCGACCGTTGCGACAAGATGGACGTTTTTGGTGCCTGCCCCGGCCTCCTCCGGCATATTCCCTTTCGCAAGTATCTCCGGCTTTCCGGATTTCACAAACCTATCGGATTTATCAAAGAGGCCCTCATTCGCGATATTGGCCTTCGCCGCGGTCTCTTTTGTATGACCCCTCTTAAGCGGGCTGTCTTTGGGGGATTCCTTCCTCGCGGAAAATCCCGGCTTTCTCTGCGCATCCGGCGTAGCGGCGCAGGAATAGACTATCAGCACGGTAAATATCAATATGAAGACCCTGCCCCTGTATAATATCATGGATGTCATGTCCCACCCCCACCCGCAACCGCCTGTTGGGCCGGTTCGTGCATGTAGACGGGTTCGAGACTATCTTCCTCGAACCGCCTTCTATACAATGCCGGCCTGATGACCGCGAGCCTCTCGATAGTCTTCTCCACGGGGTCGTCATAGAGTTTCTGCGCGATGCCCGCCTTAAGGCCATTCTCATAGGCGCCGACCGCCTGTTCGTCGTAAGGATACGCCTTCTCCTCGAGGAGGAAGTTATACTCCTCGAGTTCCTCTTTGGAGAGGTCCCCCGGGCGCTCGGAGCCAAGTATAGAGTCCCTGAAATTCTCGAACGCCATGCCCATCGATAAGAATATTTCAGGGAGCAATCCCGGCACATTCTCGTCGACGAGAGTCGAATATCCGCTTAAAAGGGCATTCAGGAGTTCCGTCTTTTTCTTAAACGTCTCCTCGAAGGGCTGGGTAAGTTCGACCTTCAGATAATCATCGAGATTGTCGTTAAGAAGGGAAAGTTTGGCCTTCGCTATAAACGGGCCCTTTGCTTTTCCCCTCGATTCGACGAGGTCCTTTAAGGTCTTAAGCCCAACTCTTTTGTTCCCGGCCTTTATCTGTGCGGAGCCCAACCTGAAGAGGGCCTCTAACCCTTTCTCCTCGGACGCGCCTTTACTGTCCGCGTATCTTCTGAATACTCCCTCCGCCTTGTCGTACTGGGCGTCCTTTTCATAGAGGACCCCTGCGGCCAAAAGAAGTTTGAGCGAATCGTCGGTCTTGGATACGAGAAAGGAGGCGCGTTCATAAAATCCCCCGGCCTTGGAAGACGATTCCTTTTCGATACCCTTACCCGCCTCGACAAGGAGGGCGGCCTCCGCTTGCGAGGCGGGATATGCCTTTTCAAGGCGCTTCAATACGGATTCGAACCTGTTCATGTCTTTTTTCTCGATGTAGATGCGCCCTATCATTACCATGGACGATTCCGCGACCTTCCCTCCGGGCATCGCGGAGACGGCATCCTCAAACTTCTTTAACGCATCCTCCCACCTTCCGTCCTTCAAGAGGTCCTCGGCGATTTTGTAGCGGAGTTTGGCAAGTGTTTCTCTGCTTGATGGGTCATCGGCCATGGTAACCACCTTCGAATAGAAGTTCTCGGCCTCCGTAATATTACCCTCGGCAAGGTAAAAATCCGCGGTCTTCTTCTGCGCGGCAAGAGAACCCTTGCCCTCTAAAAGGGGCGCGATGTTTTCCCTTGCCTTGCCGAAATCCCCGGCCGTGGCGTACATGTCCGAGAGTTTATAAAGCGCCTTTTCATGGACGGCGTTTCTCTTTAAGTCGTCTTTAAAGGCGTCCATCGCCCCGACCGCTCCCTTGAGGGATTCCTCCCGGTTTTCTGCGGACTGGTAGAACGCCATCTCGTATGTAAGGAATGCGAGATTCGCTATCTCGCCCCTTTCCTTGCCGGCCGGATAGAGGACGGCGGTCTTTTCATACTCTATGGCCGACTCTTTGTATGAACCGGCGTCGAGAAGGGCCTCGGCATATAGAAGGTTTACCTCCTTGTATCTCGCGGAACCGGGAAAAGAGACAAGGAACAGACGGTAGATTTCTATGGCGGTTAGTATCTCGTCTGCGTTGGCTTCCTTCTTCCCCTTCAGGTGGTATATCTTTGAGGTGGAAAGCATCACCTCGGACACAAGGCCGTCAACATTCGCTTCACGGTCCGGATAATTCTCCTTATACCATGAGGTCTGGGGATTAAACTTCTTAAGAAGAGAAAGCCTTACCTTTAACGCCTCGGCGGAATTCCCGGTCTTATCATAGACGTCCGCCAGTTGGTTGTATACTGCCGGCAGGTCCCTGCCGTCCGGGAAGAGGTCCGAAAGTGTGGTATATACATAGATGGCCGCTTCGTAGCGCGCCTGCTGGGTAAGGACCTCGGCGAACATCTTAAGAAGCATCGGCATATACTCCTTAAGGCCCTTGGATTCGAGGTAACGAACGGCCTCCCCCGCGTCGCTGAAATGACCAAGGCACATCACAACCCCGGAGGTGGCTTCCTCGGCGAGCCCCCCCTTGCCCACCCTCTCCACCCGGCGCATCTCCATGACCTCTGAAAAGGCGTCCGTGGCTTTCTTGATATCATCTACCTTGTAATAGACCCATCCCAACTTATAAAGGGCCTTCTCATAGAAACCCGAATTGGGATGTTCGAGTATCCTCGAGTATGCCCCAATGGCCTCGGCGTACATCGCGTTATCGAAATAAAACTCACCGAGCCTGAAACTCACTTCAATCAGATAAGGGCTTGCGGGATAACTCCCCGCAAGTTCTTCAAATACCTCCGTACTCTCGTCTTTAAGCCCCTGTTCCGCGTAAGCGTAGCCGAGGGCGTAGAACGCGCCATCCCATCCCTTAACGCCCTTGCGGCGCTCCGTGAGGGGTTTGAAATGCCTTATCAACTCCGCATAGTCTCTTACGGGCAGTTGCGGCTCTTTATCGAGACGCCCCTTGCCGTAAAGGGCGAATCCTTTTTCGTAAGCATCCATCATTTCTTTATATACCACGTCCTTCGCGTCGAAATACTGGTCCGTGAGTTTCAGTATGGTGTCCAAAGAAGGGTTCCCGTCTGTAGCGGCAAAGCGCATATATTCCTCCCACTGCCTTATAATGGAGAGCGCGGAAGGCGTTTCCGACTCCTTAACCGTCTCCTTGACCTCTTTCTCCACGGTCTCGCACGACGATAAGAATAGCGGAAAAACCGCCGCCAGGATAAGGGCCAGAATCACCGGGGCCGCCCGGCAAACGCAGCAAACCCTCCGGCAAGGGAAAAAACACCTACCTTTTGTCATCCGCCTTTACCTTCGCCTCGCCTTTCCCCTGAGAGATAAGTTTCGTCAGCACATCGGCCTTCTCGATAAATCCAGCCAGTTCATACCTTGCCCTCTCCAGCCTTCTTTTCATGTAGCCGTCGAATTCCGTCTCATTTCTTTCAACGCCGCCATAGGTCTCCTCCACGGATTTCCTTACCCTCTCCCTTATATCATCGAGTGTTTTGAGCGCAACCTTCCCGTTCCCGACCTTTTTGCGGGCGATGCCTTTAAGTCTCTCTATATCCTTTTCATACTCTACCGGCTCGCCCTTGCGCATATCGGCGAGGTCTACGGAAATCTCCTCCAGCACCTTTGTCGCGTCCTGCAACCTCTTCGGGTCGCCCACATCCCTGAGCATCCTGTCGTCGAGGGCGAACGTAATATGGATTATAAGGCATACGACCGAGGGTTCGGGACATTCCATGGCCTCGCTCCCCTCATAGAGAATCAGCCTTATGACGTTTTTTTCGTCCTCGTTCATCCTCCTCTTGAGTACCGTCTCCCAACGGTCGTATATCCTCTGAAGCGCCCCGGAGAAAAAGGAGATATTCTGCTGCGCCACCCGGCTGGTTTTACCGGCATCGAGTTTTTTGCTCATGGCGGCAACCGTCTTTCTTATTACCCCGGTCTCTATGTCTACCTTCTCCGAGACACCCTCCATCGCGCTTATCATGTTCTTTATGTAGGTCTCTTTCCCGGCAATCTCACTTTCCTCTTTGAGAAAGGCCGATTCCATCGAAAGGAAGACCCTCTCTTTTTCTATAAGGTCCGCCAACCCCTCGTCATCCCCGAAGACGGGCAGGTAGTAAACTTCCTCGTCCGGCCCACCCTGCGGGTGGGTACCCCGAGGCCGGGTATTTTTCCCCAGGAGATACCCTGCTGACACCCCTCTCAGGGAAGGGTCCTCTATCATGGCGTCGAACTTTTTCTGCGCGGCATTTATGGAATCCATCAGGCCGTTGAAATAGACGGCGGCCTCCGCGAATCTATCGAGCTTCGCATGGGAGTAAGAGAGTATTACGAGCCTTTCCCACTCGTGCGTGTCATATGCCGCGGCGGGTCTTATCTTTCCGGCGAGCGCTATCGCCTCGTCGAAATAACCGCGTTTTACAAGGCTCCATGCCGCCGCTATGAGGGCGTCCCTGTAAGAAGGGCTCTCCTCCGGAATATTACCGAGTTCCGTGACCGCATCGCCGTACCGCCCCTGCTCGAACAATACCTCCCCAAGCATAAGGTTCACCCTGTCTTTGAACTCACCCTCCACCCCGGGAAGCGACAGCATGTTCCTCAGTTCGTATTCTGCGCTCTCGAGGTCTCTTCTTGCAATGTCGGTCTGGGCAATCGCCGCCCTTGCGTAGGGATAGAACTCGTCCTCTTTATGAACCTTGGAGAGAAAAAGACTCGCCTCCCTCGATTTGCCGAGTCTTAAGTAGCCCATCCCCATGAAATAATCGGCCTTGGACGCCTCGGTCACCTCCGGGCTTACCGAAATAAGGCTCTGGTACGCTCTACTCCTGTAAAGAGAATCGAGGAGCCAGAGTATCTCGGAAGGGTCGCCGCCATCTTTCTCTCTGTCGGTGAAGGCGGGATAACCTTCTACGAAGCCGAGTCTTTTCTGGTCGGAGAGAACCCCTAAAAGTATGAGTTTGTTTCTCTCCCCGCCTGGGTTTTTGAGGGCGTAGTCAGCCCGGGAATAGGAGGAAAAATAGTCGCCGGTAAAAAGATGATACAGCGCCTGCCCGTAATAGTAGTCCGCCTCTTTAATCTCTTTACCGGGAGGTGCGGCGGCAAACGCCGTGAGGGTCTTTGAAGAAAGGAGCACAAACAAGAAAAGGGGCAATACCCCGTGCCTTCGCATTATACTCACCTTATGAATTCAAACTCGCCGGGGCGCAATTCAAAATCGTTTCCCTTCTTTTGAAACGCGAATTCAACAAAGCGCTTTTTAGCCAGTTCCACCGATACGGTAATCTCCGCCTCGCCCTTTCTCGGGGGCTTATCGCCCGCCGAGTAGTAATATACCGCCCTCAGCCTGTGTATCCCGTCTATCGTCTCCCCGCTGTAGAGCTCCTGGCGGCCACCTTTTTTCATCGCGTCGTTTTCGGGAGGGGTATAGATATGGCTTGCAAGCAACCTGCCGTTATCCGTAACCTCTATGGATACGAGGGAAGCGTCGGCATCACGTCCTGTAACGGTAAGGATGAGCGAGGTCTGCGGAAACTCCTTTATATATTCCTCAAGTTTCCTCAATTCTTCATCCACAAGCCTGTATTCCTTGTCCAGACGGATAATCATTTCCTTCAAACTCTCCTCCTTTTGCGGGATTTTCGGAACCTGACTCTCCGCAAAAGAAGGCACGGCGCTGTTAAAAAAAACAAATAACGATATTAGAGGGACAATAAAATTCTTCATTCCATTATACTCCCTTTTCCGGAAGATGAGGGAGACGCTTCATGAGCGGCCCCGAAATTCCATGAAACCGTAAACAACCGCGCCATTCCCATAGCGCTAAAGGAATGTATACATAGCGGCGCGCCTGCGTCGACGCCTCGCGGCGCGGCATTGAACCCGTTAACCGGCCAATCTGTGGAGGAGGTTTTTATAAAACTAAAATCTTGGGAGGAAGGTTCTATAGACTCCGCCGAGGGTCCATTGTCCGCACTCTTTATCAGAACCCAGAGGTTTTTCAACTGTTGCACCCGCCCCCCCTAAACCTATTCCCTTCAAACAAGAGCTGAAATACGCATGGGTAACAACCACTTATCCACAATATACAATTATAAAAAATAGAAGCGGCAGGGTCAAGGACAAAAACTATCAAGACCGTTTCCCAAACAGCGGTTGAAAAACCATCCAACGATTTACATCGTAAAAAAATTGTGGTAACTTCAGGGGTGTGCCCTGAAGATACTAATAGAAAGAGAACGACCAACAGGATCGTTTTCAGATACACCGTAAGATACGGCCCCAGAAAACCGCCCGAATTCGTCTCTTTTGTTACAAACCTCTCTGACACCGGCCTCTGCATAAAGACAAACAATGTCTTCAGCCCCGGCACCCACATCTACATGGTGATAGAGTTGCCGGGGAACCTCTCCTTCAATGCCGAGGGGACAGTAATGTGGGCCAAAAAAGCCCCGCCCGGCCTGGTCAGGCACGTAAAAAACGGCATGGGGATAAAGTTCACACAGGTCGATGATGGGCTTTTAACGATATACAGGACAAAAAAAGGGCGGGTAGAACGGCCATAGTCCTTCTACTCGTGTTCGTCGTGGATGGAAAACGGGCCGTGACTGTGCCTGTGTATAATCTCCCCGTGCCTGTGCGCATGCTCATGTATCAGATTGGCGCCGAGGAGAAGTTCCTTGTTGCCGAGTATATGCTCCGCCGAACCAACGGACGCAATAGTGTGGGATTCGCCGAGTATGACCACCCTGTCAGAGAGGTCTGCGGCGAGGCTCAAGTCATGTGTTGCTATTATGCAGGTCTTCCCGATTTTTTTCAATTCCGCAAGGACCTCAATGAGCCATACCTGGGTCTTCGGGTCGAGCCCTGTTGTGGGTTCGTCCAAGAGAAGGACCTCCGGGTTTATCGAAAGGACGGAACCTATTGCGACCTTTTTCTTCTCGCCCGTGGAGAGCGTGTAGGGGGGCCTCTCTTTCAAGTGGGAAAGGCCGAGGAACGTAAGCGTATCCTCAACCCTCTTTACCACTTCTTTTCCGGAGAGTCCTATCTGCAGGGGCCCGAAGGCGACCTCGTCAAAGACCGTGGGAGAAAAAAGCTGGACGTCCGGCTCGGAGAACACAAAACCCACGCGCTCCCTAAGGGCCTTCAGATTGACAGCGTCCCCCAGAGACATCCCGAAAAACATAACCCTGCCGGAGGAAGGAAAGATAAGCCCGTCGAGGAGCTTTAAAAGGGTGGATTTACCGGCCCCGTTCGCCCCTAAAACAGAGATACTCTCGCCCCGGAGGACATTAAGGTCGATGTCCTTGAGCGCCGCGACCTCTCCGTAAAAGCAACTCACCCGTTCAAGCCTGTAGACCTCTTCCATACCCTGCATTAGAACCTTCCGATGGACATGAAAAACACAAAAAATGCAAACCCGAGCCAAAGGTAATCCTTTCCTCTGAGAGGCACACTTGCGAAGACCTTTATCCTTCCCGTAAAACCCCTTGCCGCCATCGATAACGTAACCTCTTCCGAGAAATAAAGCGCCCTCTGGAGCAAGAACCCGGCCCTCGAGGAAAACCACCGCTTTCCGTCCCTCATGACGGCCGGGTTTATGGTCCTGGATTTCCTCGCAAGGCTCGTATCCTCGACTATCTTTAAGAGTATGAATACGTATCTGAAGGTCATGAATATAGCGGTCACAAAGAAGGCCGGCACCCCGAGCCCCTTCAACCCTCCGAAGATATCGGCCTCTTTTGCAGTGAGGAACAGCAGTGAAACCAACGAAGCCGTCGCCGTAACCCTCAAGATGAAGAACCCGCCCTGAAAAAGCCCCTCCTCCGTAAGCGCGACCCTCGAACCGAAGATGTCGAAAACCAGAAACTCTCTTCCGGCGGTAAAAAAATTAAAGAATACCGGCCAGATAACCACGAGAGAAAAAATAACGGCCGGAACGACCCTTTTAAGAAGCGGAAAAAGCCCCGCATGCGAAAGACAGGCGATAAAGATTACCGTAGATATGAGAAAAAAAAGCGAGATGGCATTATCCATGAATACCGCGCCGACAAGGAGAACAAAGACCCCTCCAATCCTCGCCCGCGCAGACACACCCTGAAAGAGCCCCCCTGCGGGACCCGAAGCCGGGTTACGCACACTGAGCATCTCCTTCAAGAAAGAGGAGACCGCCTTGAGGTTTTTTTCTATAAAACCCTCCCTTATGACCGCGCCGGCACACACCGGTTGCCCGCCCTGCTTTAGCCACTCGGGAATCTTCAGCGTCTCCATAACCTGCCCACAAGATATATAACGAAGACCATTGCCGCGCTTCCTGAAAACGCCGAGAGGATATAGCCCATTGAGCGGGGAACCCCTTCCATGCCGTAATCCGGCAATAAGCCGGCCCACAGGCCTCCGAGCCTCTGCATGCCTGCGGGGACATAGCCTATGAATCCCGAAAACTCTCTTCCTGCCCACTCGCCCCACGGTTTCCCCGAGGCAATAAGCCCAAGGGGCGTCAGCGTTATCAGAACCAACAGAAAAACCCACATGGGGCTTACAAACGTCTTCTCTCTGCTTAAATCCTCCCCTTTTGTCTTAAACAGATAAGATGCGACAAAGGCAGTTGAAAGCCCCTCCAGGGGGCCGAAGAAAAGGATGTGGGGGATGAGCATGGCGGGAAGCGTGACCTGCAAGGGATAGGGGGCGTATAGGGCCCTTCCTCCCGGGTCGTGTTCGAGAATGGGTTGGATGCCCAGGATGAGCGCGGTTGACAGGGCGGCGATATTGACCGCAACATAACCCGCAACAAATAACGCCACCCGCCTCGTCCTGGAATTACCTTGGGAATTACATCGGGAATTGGTTTGCCCGCGGTCTAAGATTCTAAAGACATAGTAACCGGAAAAACTCATGAGGAAGGCCATATTAAAGCAATTAACCCCATAGGTCGTAATACCGCCGTCTGCGAAAATGGCCGCCTGAAGGAAAAGCGCGATACTGACGGCGAGAACCCCTACCCATGGCCCTACGACTATCGAGACGAGCGCCCCGCCTGCTATGTGGCCCGTGGTTCCGCCCGGCACGGGAAAATTAAACATCATTATCACAAAGACGAATGCCGAAGAAAAGGCGACAAGCGGCAGATGCCTTGCCTCGAGTGTTTTCTCCGCCGTCTTAAGCGCCTTATACCATACAGGAAGCATGACGGCATAAAAAAGTACGCATGTCCTGGGCCCGAGATAACCGTCGGGTATGTGCATCGCCCCGCACTCCTCCCTTCAAGGACTTTAAACCCCTTTTTCCCAAAGTTTTTAATCGGGTGCTCGCCGTCGGAGATTATACGTCTGCTTTCAAAAAAAGAAAAGGGAGATAATCTCCCTTTTCAGAAGCCCAGCACCACTCTGGACAGCGCCACCTCTATAACATTCAAGACTTTTGTGTCCAGAGTGGTGCTGGGCAGTCCCCTATACCATCGAACTCGACGTTATGCTTCTTTCTTCCCCCGTCTTTCTCAGTTTAAGGAGCGCCTTCACTTCTATCTGGCGTATCCTCTCTCTTGTAACGCCGAACTTTTTGCCGATATTCCCGAGGGTTTCGGCTTCTCCTTCGAGTCCGAATCTCAAGGATATAACCTTTCTTTCGTTCTTATCGAGCAGACCCATCCACTCTTTTATCTGTTCGCTCCTCCCCTCCCGGCCAATCACCTCGATGGGGTCCACGGCCAAGGCGTCCCCGATTCTATCGAGAAGCGTTTCATCGGTGTCGCCATTGATGGTTGCGTCGAGGGAACAGGTCTTACGGCTTACATTCGAGAGTTTCTTTATGTATCTACCGCTCACCCCCATCTTGGAAGAGACCTCGCTCGTTGTCGGCTCCCTCTTAAGTTGCCTGCTGAGTTCACCCGAAATCTTCGCCATCCTCGCCATATCGTGCGCGACATGGATGGGCACCCTCACCACGGAGGAGTGTTTGAGGAGCGCCCTTTCAACGGCCTGCCTTATCCAGTAAGTGGCGTAGGTGGAGAATTTGCATCCCCTGCTCACCCTGTATTTTTCTACTGCCGAGATAAGCCCGATGTTGCCCTCTTCTATGAGGTCCTGAAACGAGAAACCCCTGCCCATATAGCGCTTTGCTATGCTGACAACGAGCCGCAGATTGGCCTCTATCATCCGTCGTCTTGCCTCCGTGTCCCCGCGCACGACCTTTCTCGAAAGGGACCTCTCCTCTTCTGGACTGAGAAGGGCGTATTGCCTTATGTTCCTGAAATAAGATTTTACCGAATCCGCCTCGGAAAAATCCATTCTGTGTTCCTTCCCATCGAATCCGCCGGTCGTGGACCCATGATGCCTTCTAACGGTATCAACGCCTGAACTTTTCATGATGGCCTCCTCAGTGCCACTGCGTAACCCATACGGCGCTGCGAATCAAAAATTGGCGGCCGCATACCTTTCTAACCCCTTCTGGGTCGGTTCCATCCCTGTTTCGCCTTTTTTCCAGTTTACGGGGCATACCTCGCCGAGTTTTTCATTGAACTGGATTTCATCTATCACCCTCAAAATCTCATCGACGTTCCTCCCCAACGGCAGGTCGTTTACCGTAATGTGGCGGAGGCTGCCCGTTCTATCGATTATGAAGAGCCCCCTCAGCGCTATCCCAGGCTTTTCGAGCAAGACCCCGTATCCGGCGCTGATTGCCTTATTGAGGTCGGCCACGAGCGGGTATGTTATCTCGCCTATGCCGCCCTTTTTCCTCGGGGTATTTCTCCACGCAATGTGCGCATAGGAGCTGTCCACCGAAACCCCTATGACCTCCGTATTCCTTTCCCTGAACTCTCCTATCCTGTCGGAGAGCGCTATTATCTCGGTCGGGCAGACGAACGTGAAATCCAGTGGATAGAAGAAAAGGACCACGTATTTATCCCTGTAATCCGAGAGTTTCAACTCCTTGACCGTCCCGTCGGGCATGACCGCCTGAGCCGTAAAATCCGGCGCCTCTTTCTGAATCATCGCTCCATCCATAACCCTTGCCTCCTTTTGTATTTTTGTCTTTATAGTCTGCGGGATTCTTTTCTTAATATCTTCAACTTAAGGCCCGGCATGAAAACCGCCGTGAAAAAGGAAAAAAAAGAGCAAGGCGTGCTATTTGCACGCATAGACAGACCTCCTCTACTCAGGTTGGTTTCTACAGTCCCTGCAGACCCCGTAAAAATCCACGTGGTTGCCGGCAACGGCGAACTCTCTCTTGAGTCCGGCTGGCAGATTCAGGACATCCGAATAGTCCACGAAGACATCCACTATCTTATTGCACTCCGTGCAGATTATGTGGTGGTGCGGGTTGGGATTGGGGTCGTAGTGCTTTCTTTCCGGGTCTATGGTAATTTCCTGCACCTCCCCGACCTCCTTAAGCATCTCTACTGTATTGTAAACGGTTGCAAAAGACACCGTGGGATATTCCCTCTTTATCGCCATGTAGATATCATCTGCCGCGGGATGGCTTGTGTTCCCCTCAAGATACTTAAGTATCGCCAGCCTCTGCGGGGTAAATCTGAAGCCCTTTCCTCTGTATCTTTTGAATATCCTATCCATCTTCCGTCCTTTTTAATTTATAATAATTATTATAATGGAATGATTATAATTTAATAATGGAGCCCTGTCAAGTGTTTTTTTCATAAAAGTGAAATCCTGGCGGGAACCCCTCTGAAGAAGTTCTTCCAAAAAGTTCCATAAGCCTAAAAGGTTGATTTTTATCATTTTCATGGGTAGAATCTTGCGGGAGAATAACGGCCGTATCAAAACATACCTTCTCCCTGCCCCTCCCCAATAAGTGGGGAGCAAGACAGGGAAGGGCTATTGCAGGAGGGAAAAATGGTCATTCCCGTACTTCATGTAATACATCTTTTAACGGTGATAATATGGATAGGAGGGCTTGCCTTCATCACGATGCTTGTGCTTCCCATGGTGGTGGGGATGCAGGACGCCCTTCAAAAGGTGCTCTTTTTCCAGAGGATAGAGCACAGGTTTGCCCCTGCGGCGAGGATATATAACGCCATAGTGGTTATAACAGGGCTTTTGCTGATGTTTCTGGGGGGATGGCACACGGCGCTGTTTACGAGGCAGGGTGTGCCGCTCCTTATAATGCTCATTATAGGGATATTCTGGACGGTGATGCTTTTCGGATTGGAGCCGAGGATTATAAAGAAGATGCTGGGGCGGCTCGCCAAAAGCGGCGAAAAGATGGAGATAGAGACGGTCTTTAAAAGACTGAACAGGATGCACTGGATACTATTGGTCGTCTCGCTTGCAGCAGCC
>JACRCB010000149.1 GCA_016219165.1 Deltaproteobacteria bacterium
AGGCGAAGAGGCCTACAAAAGGTTCACAAGGCAGAAAGAAAGCGGCGGGGACCCGCTCGAAAAGGGGGCGTCACTTTGCGTTTTTCTCGCCTCCGCCGAGAGCGACGGGATAACCGGCAAACTCATAAGCGCGGTCTGGGACGATTGGGAAAAACTGCCCCGCCATGCCGGAGAACTCGACGCTACGGACATATATACGCTGAGAAGGATTGTCCCCGAAGACCGCGCCAAGAGATGGGAGTAGAGGCGGGCGGGTTTTCTAAAACTGAGCGAGGAGGACAGGGATGAGGGTTGGCATAATAGGCTGCGGCCTCATCGGGAAAAAAAGGGCCGAGGCGGCACAGGGCCACGAGATTACGCGGGTGGCCGATATACGCATGGAAAGGGCGGAAGAACTCGCCGCCCTTACGGGCGCCAGGCCGGCGAGGGAGTGGGAGAAGGTCGTTGAGGCCGAAGACGTGGACTGCGTTGTGGTGGCCGTCTCTCACGATAAACTCGCCGAGATAACGCTCAACTGCGTAAACGCCGGCAAGCACGTCCTCGTTGAGAAGCCTGCGGCGCGCTCCCTTGAGGAACTCAGGCCCGTTATAGAGGCCATTGAAAAAAAAGGGGTGGTACTTAAGGTGGGCTTCAACCACCGTTTCCACCCGGCGCTTCTTAAGGCAAAGGAGATATTCGACTCCGGCGGGATAGGACATCTTATGTTTGTAAGGGGAAGATACGGACACGGCGGAAGGCCCGGCTACGAAAAGGAATGGAGGGCAAACCCCGCGGTATCGGGCGGAGGGGAACTTATAGACCAGGGGGTTCATCTCATTGACCTTGCCAGATGGTTCCTCGGGGACTTCAGCCACGTCGACGGATTCGTTTCAACTTATTTCTGGGACATGCTGGTGGACGACAACTCATTCCTCGCCCTGAGGACACCCGCCGGCGAGATGGCGTGGCTCCATGCGAGCTGGACGGAATGGAAGAACCTTTTTTCTTTTGAGATATACGGGCGGCAGGGCAAACTCGAAATAAACGGGCTCGGCGGAAGTTACGGGGTGGAGAGGCTCTCCCATTACAGGATGTCGCCGGCCATGGGGCCGCCCCATGCGGTAACGTGGGAATATCCGTTCCCGGATAACTCGTGGAGGCTTGAGTTCGAGGAGTTCGTGAACGCGATAAATAAAAGAAGAACGCCGTGCGGCAATATCTTCGACGCCGCGTCCGCCCTCGAGATAGTGGGGAGGATTTACAGGAAAAACTATGATTATCACGCGTAGCCCTTTGAGGATATCCCTCGGCGGAGGGGGGACTGACCTGCCCTCTTATTACCGCGACCACAGCGGCTTTCTCATAGCCGCCGCCATAGATAAATACGTGTACATAACCCTCCACCAGACGTTCGTCGAGGAACTCATAATAAAGTACTCGAAATTGGAGCGGGTTAAGAGGGTTGAGGAGATAGAGCATCCCATCATAAGGGAGGCCATGAGGATGGCCGGCATCGACGGGGCGTATCTTGAGATGACGAGCATGGCCGACATACCGGCTGGGACGGGGCTCGGCTCGTCCGGCAGTTTCACGACGGCCCTTTTAAAGGCCCTCCACGCCTATAAGAAAAACCTTATACATCCCTCGGAACTCGCCGAGCAGGCGTGCCGCGTAGAGATGGATATATTGAAGGAACCCGTAGGCAAACAGGACCAGTACATCTCCGCCTACGGCGGGGTAACCTGCTTACGGTTCCACCCGGACGGGAGGGTGGATGCATGGCCGCTTAAGGTCTCAACCGAAACGCTCTATAACCTCGAAGACAACCTGCTCCTTTTTTTTACGGGCTTCTGCAGAAGTTCTTCGTCTATCCTGAGCGAGCAGGACAAAAAAACGATGGAAGAAGACCGCGCCATGGTATCGAACCTCCATTACGTAAAGGAACTCGCCAAGCAGAGCCTGACGGCGCTTGAGAAATCCGACTTAAATGGGCTCGCCGAGATAATGAACGAACACTGGGAGTACAAAAAAAAGCGCTCCTCCTCCATGACAAACCCGATGATAGAGGAGTGGCGGGAACTCGCCCTTAAAAACGGCGCCGCAGGGGGAAAACTCATAGGCGCCGGAGGCGGGGGTTTCCTTATGTTCTACGCCGAGGACAAGATTAAACTGAGGCGCAAGATGACGGAAGCGGGGCTTAAGGAAATCCGTTTCCGCTTCGACTTCGAGGGGACGAAGGTGGTGACACAGTCATGAAGGCCCTGTCCGTACCGATGCCGCCGCTTGCGCTCCTTTGCGGAGGGGCGGGCACAAGGTTAAGACCCATGACATCGAGCGTTCCCAAATCCCTCGTAGAGGTCGCCGGGGAACCTTTTATAACCCACCAGTTAAGGCTCCTTAAACGGGAGGGCATAGAGGGGGTCGTTATATGCGCGGGGTATCTTGGGGAGAAGATCCGCGAATTCGTCAAGGGAGGGGAGAGATTCGGGCTCAAGGTGGAATACTCCTTTGACGGCGACGAACTTCTCGGCACGGGAGGGGCGATAAAGAAGGCCCTGCCCGCGTTAGGGGATTTTTTCTGGGTTATGTACGGAGATTCTTATCTGGACATCAACTTCTATCCGGCGTTTGAGTATTTCTTCCCACGGGATAAGGCCGGGCTTATGACCGTTTTCCGCAATGACAACCGGCGGCAGAAAAGTAACGTCCTTTACGAGGGGGGCGTTGTAAGGGAATACGACAAAAGGTCCCCCTCGCCTCAAATGCGCCATATCGATTACGGACTGAGCCTTGTCTGCGCCTCTGCCGTGGAAAATTATCCCGGCGGGGAAAACTTCGACCTTTCGGACCTGTACAGGGACATGGCTGAGAAGGGGGAACTTCTCGGCTACGAGGTGAAAAAGCGTTTTTACGAGGTGGGGTCGTTTGAGGGGATTAAAGAGACGGAGGCGTACATGATGGAGAACGGCTGGGGGGATATCCGGGGTTACGTGGGTTCCTATCTGAGAGAGGCGACGGAGATCGCCTGCGGCCTCGATAAAGAGGAGATAGAGAAGGCTATCCGGCTCATAGCGAAGATAAGGGGAGACGGCGGAAGGCTCTTTTTCCTCGGGGTCGGCGGCGGGGCCGGCAATGCGGCGCATGCGGTTAACGACTTCAGGAAACTCGCCGGCATAGAGTCCTATGCCCCCACGGACAATGCGGCGGAACTGACCGCGCGGGTTAACGACGACGGGTGGAGCACGGTTTTCTCAAACTGGCTCAAGGGCAGCCGCCTGAATTCCAGGGACGGGGTGTTCGTATTTTCCGTCGGGGGAGGGGATGCCGGGAGAAATATAAGCGCCAATATAGTATCCGCCGTCGCCCTTGCCAGAGAGGTCGGGGCAAAGGTGATAGGGGTGGTTGGCAGGGACGGCGGGTATACGGCGCGGGTTGCCGATGCCTGCGTTATCGTACCCACCGTCAATAAGGAGACGGTAACACCCCATACCGAGGCATTCCAGGGCGTTATATGGCACCTGATGGTTACTCATCCCCTCATAAGGAGGACGGAGATGAAATGGGAGTCGGTTAAGTAGATGAAAAGGGCCGTGTTTCTGGACCGTGACGGGGTTATAAACCCCGAGGTGTTAAACCCCTCCACCGGGCAATGGGAATCGCCGCATAAGGCGGAAGGGTTTACGCTCTTTCCCTGGACCGCCTCCGCGCTCCGCCTTATAAGCAAACACGGGTACCTGCTTTTTCTGGCATCGAACCAGCCTGACTTCGCCAAGGGCAAAACGCCCTTGGAAGACTTGATTGCAATACACGAAAAGTTCGCCTCGGCCATACAGGATGAAGGGATATGTTTTTCCGATTTTTTTTACTGTTTCCACCATCCGTCCGGAAACGTCCCAGGATATTCAAGAACGTGCGCGTGCCGTAAACCGAACCCTTATTTTCTTCTGACGGCGAAAAAAAAGTGGGGCCTTGAGATGAATCTGTCGTGGATGGTGGGAGATAGACACACGGACATCCTCTGCGGGAAGGCGGCAGGGACCAAGACCATCCTCATACACAATGAATATGCGAAAGAGGAAACCGGGGGGTGTCCGCCAGATTTTACGGCGGTCAACCTTAAGGACGCGGCGAGGATAATCACCGGTTTTTTCTAAACCTCTTAAGGGGAGGGGAAGATGGATTATTTCGGCGGATTGAAGGTAAAGATATTCGTTGACGGGGCATCCCTTAAGACGATGAGGGAATTCTCCGGGCATAGGACGGTAAAGGGGTTTACCACAAACCCCACCCTCATGAAGCAGGCCGGGGTGACGGACTATGAATCCTTTGCAAAAGAGGCGCTCTCCGCCGTATCAGGCCGCCCGATATCGTTCGAGGTGCTGTCCGATGATTTCGGCGAGATGGAAAAGGAGGCAAGGAAGATAGCGGGATGGGGAAAAAACGTATACGTAAAGGTCCCGGTCACCAACACGGAAGGGAAATCCTCCGAAGGGCTCATAAGGAAGGCCTCCCATGAAGGGATATCCCTTAACGTTACCGCCGTCATGACACTGAAACAGGTGGAAGAGGTCTGCGGGGCCCTGAATCCGGAGGTCCGGAGCATTGTCTCGGTCTTTGCCGGAAGGATTGCGGATACGGGGCGCGACCCGGTCCCTATCATGAAAGAAGCGGCCTCGATAGTGGGAGAAACCCCCAACGCCGAACTTCTATGGGCAAGCCCCAGGGAACTCTTAAACGTCCTGCAGGCCGAACTCTGCAATTGTCACATTATCACAATAACGGATGCAATCCTTAAAAAGGCGGACATGCTCGGGATGGACCTCTCAAGCCTCTCTCTGGACACGGTCAGGATGTTCTATAAAGACGCCGTTACGGCGGGGTTGAAACTCTGAGGAGCGCAAAGGCGATGGACTTAAAACGCATAATCGAAACGCTAAAGGGACACGCCGGAAACCCGTCTCTAAGGCAAGCCGCCTTGACCCACATGGCCTTTGCCTTCATCATATTCTCGCCTTTCTTCCTCGGCGGCAGGGTCCTCGTCGCCAGTACGGACAACCGGTTTACAACTCTGCCGAATATGCTCCTTAACTACAGGAGCTTTAACGGAGTGGACCTCGGCCTCTGGAACCCGTATATCCTCGCAGGGGCGGATTTTTCGGCAAGCACCCAGAACTTCATCTTTTCCCCGCTTAACTGGCCGATATTCATCTTCCCGGAAAGATACATTTTCCTTCTCTTAACGCTCCGCATGTTCATAGAGGTGTGGCTCCTCGGGGTATTCGGGTATCTCTTCTTCAAAGAGGAATTTTCGGGCGACGGCAAGTGGGCGCTTTTCTCCTCCACGGTCTATCAACTCTCGGGCTATATGTTTTTCAGCATCACGACCTATGCCAATCTCACGATATATCTATTCGCTACACTTGCCCTTTACCTCGTATGGACGCTCCGGAAAAGAAAGGGTTACCTCTCGTATATATACCTTACCCTGTCGTCGGCGCTGATAATCCTCTCCGGCAACATGGTCTATTCGTTCGGCGCGATATTGATGCTCATTGTTTTATTCACCTACAGGGAGTGGCCCTCTTCGTCAAGGGTTTTCCGGCCTTCGAGGGAGTGCGTTATTTTCTATGCCGGGCTCTTCTCAGGAGTTTTAATCTCCATGGCGCGGCTCCTGCCTTTCGCCTTGAGTCTCCCGCAGGGCGACAGGATGGGTGCGGGTGATTTCCCCGGTTACGTCGACAACTCCTTATACAAAATATATCTCGGCATAACCGCATTCATACCGGAGACCTTCGGGGTCAATTATCAGGCGTCGGTACCGCTCTTGGGCAGAATATCTCCGGCATTGCAGGGGCTGCATGCGCAAGTCCACGGCTTTACGTATTTCGGGGCGCTGCCGGCGCTCCTTGTATTGTTCGGGGCATTATGTATGAGGGAAAGGCGGTTAAACTTCTGGCTGGTCTATCTTATGGTTACCTCCTTATGGTTTCTCGATGTAAGGCCCGTAAGCGACATCATCGACCTTCTTTTCTACCCGCTCAAGCACACTATCATTCCCAAGATTATGATTCCCGTCGGTGTTGCCGCGGCAAGCGGCCTCAGTGGCAGGTATCTCGAAGCGAATTATAAGGAGGTCAACACAAGGCACCTTAAGATACTCGCGCTCATTGCCGCCCTTATTCTCTCGAGCGCCCTGCTTGTCCATGTCTACAGCCTGCCCGGCATCATAAACGCCGCGCGCCTCATTGTCATTTTCCTCTTTCTTCTCACGGCAGGGGGCGTTTATTTACTACGCCGCAGGGCCGCGGATTATATGCGGTCCGGGGGCGCGGCGTTCTCCATCCTTGTTCCCGCGGGGGGGATTCTATTCTTTGCGGCGAAAGGCCCGGTGCCGGGTCTTGCCGGAGATAAATTCCTTATCTCGAGCCTTGTCTATAGTGTAACCTCTATTCTATCTCTCACATTCCTCTGGGTCTTTTCCTCCGAGATTTCCAGGACAGGGGAAAGGGAGAAGCCCAAACCGCTGCTTTACTTCTTTACATGGACCCCGATGGTCTTTGCGCTCTTTTATCCTTTTTCTCCGGCGGCAACCGGCATGTCCGAGAGTGCGGTCAGGGTCATTGCCTTTTTCGGGTCGCTTAAGTTCATCCTTGTCTTTTTATTCTTTGCCCATGTAATAACCGCCGTGAAATCCCAGAGGCTTGACCCTTCGTGGCTCTTTCTTCTCTTCCTCCTCGCCGTGACAGCGGACCTCCTGCCTTTTAACAAGGTATACGCGCGGCAGGTAAGCGAGCCTTTCCTAACGGCCGGCGAGTTGTATCCGGATAGAAATTATATCCTCAACCCGAGACTGGGATTGCAGTACGCCATAGGGACCAGAGGCTGCGATAACCTCATAAAAAACGACTCCTTCGAGTCCTGGGGCAAGGGAGAGGCGGCATTGCCGGATGCATGGGGACTCGGTGGAACGGGCCCGGCAACGGTCAGGAAAGATACCGCCGAGAAGGTTGTCGGGAGGGCGTCCGCGGCGATAATCTCCGGCACGGGAAACGTCATGAACCTATACCAGGATATAACGACCCAGACGGATTTCTCAGGCAAGACCTTTACCTACGGGGCATGGGTCAAGGCGTCAAAACCCCATCAGGCGGTATTGCTTCTCACAGACAGTAAGAACGGCGCATTCTCCGTCTATCACAGCGGAAAAGGCGGATGGGAATGGCTGACCGTAACACACATGGTGACCGTGCCGAGCAAGTTTGTAAGGCCCCATATCTCGATAGTATCGCCCGGGACCGTTTACGCTGACGGGGCGGCCGTTGTGGAGGCCCCATATCTACCTCCGTTTTACTGCAACCCGGCCGATACGGGGCATGAGAGATCCTCTGACTTCCAAGATTCGAGCCCGCTTTCCGGGTACTGGGAAAAAGGTATGGATACGAAGAACTTCCGGGTAAATAACCCCCATATCCTCCTGAAACTATCGCCCACCGAACTTGAGACCAATATGCCGTCTCTTTACGGGGTGCGGTCATACGGGGGGGTAAATTCGCTTGTGGAGAGACGCTATAAAAACTTCGCCCTTAACTTCACCCCCCCTTCAAGCATAAGCAGCCCGGGGGCATTGACAGCCAACATAAAAGACCCGCGGTACCTTGAGCTCATGGGGGTGCGTTATGACGTTGACGAGGCGGCAAACATCACAATCCGGCCCAACGCCCTTTCCCGTTTCATGCTCTTTGAGGACTTTTCAATGAGCGCCGGCGATACGGAGACGCTCAAAATATTGAAGGATGCCGGTTTCAATCCGAGGCAAACGCTCATACTCGATGAAGACCCGGGCATGCCTTTGCCGGGTGTCAAGAGAGAGGGGAGGGATGTGGAGTTTACCTCCCTGAGTTCAAGCAGTATCGATGTGCATGTCAAAAACTCGACGCCTTCCCTTCTTTTCTTTAACGACTCCTACAACAGGGGCTGGAAGGCGTATGTCAACGGCAAAGAAAGGCCGGTTATCCGCGCGGACTTTAACTTTATGGCCGTGGCGCTTCCAGCCGGAGAGTCGGACGTTGTTTTTAGATTCAAGCCCGGCCCCTTTTACCGGGGGGCAAAACTTACGGCATCGGGGATTATACTCTTCTTCCTCGCCGGGACCGCGCTGTTTATCTTTTCGGGGCGGAGAAAGGATTAGCAGCGGCTAAAGAAACTTTTCTTGGGAGATTTACCCAGCACCACTCTGGACGCAAAAGTCTTGAATGTTATAGAGGTGGCGCTGTCCAGAGTGGTGCTGGGCGCGGCATTCTTATGAAAATACTTTTCGACAGCAATACGGACAAAACTCCCCTTGTAAGCATCATCCTCATAGACTGGTCCGTAAGGGAGAGTTTTCACATACTGCGCTATCTGGGCATGCAGAGCGCTCTGCGCGAACAATATGAAATAATCTGGATTGAATATTACAAAAGGCGCGCCCCCGAGATAGCGCGCATCTTCAAGGAATGCGAGGGCGCGGGGGCACAACCTCCCGTTGACAAGTGGATAATAATGGATATGCCTGAAAACGTCTGCCACCACAAGCACCTCATGTACAACTGCGGGATTATAGCGAGCAGGGGGGATATCGTCGCAATTTGCGATTCGGATGCGGTCCTGGGCCCCGCCTTCGTTGAAAGCATCATCAAGTCGTTTAAGGGTAATCCCAGCATCGTTTTGCATATGGATGAGGTAAGGAACACGGATAAAAGGTTCTATCCGTTCAATTATCCGTCTACCGCGGATATCCTGGGGGAGGGGTGCATAAATTTTAAAGGCGGCGCCACCACCGGGCTTATGGACCGGGACGACCCCCTGCATACCCGCAATTACGGCGCCTGCATGTGCGCCCGAAGGGAGGATATCATAAATATAGGAGGGGCGGACGAGCACATAGACTATCTGGGACACATCTGCGGCCCTTACGAGATGACGTTCAGGCTCGTAAACCACGGAAGGACGGAGGCCTGGCACAAGGATGAGTTTCTCTACCACCTCTGGCATCCCGGTATCGACGGGGACGCCGATTACATGGGCCCGCATGACGGCAGGAATATATCGACCGTGGCGCTTAAGGCGCGGACGATCGGCAGGGTATTGCCGCTTTCGGAGAACCCCGCCATAAAGGCGTTGAGGCTCAAACAAGACGGCGTCGTATACGAGCCGTTTTTAAATCAGGCCGTTCCGGAAGAGGAGGCAAAGAACTGGACGTTTGAACGCCTCATTGAACTTAAGAGGCCGGTATGGGAGTGGGATTTCGTTAAACATCCCTTCGTCGGCATAAGCCTCGTGGCGACCTTTTTAAAGATGCTTTTAAAGCAGTTTCATATGAAGGTTACCAAATTTTCGCGGACACCGATGTCGTTGGGAGACCTTTTAAAGAAGGCATTGAGGACCTACGAATTTGTCAAGAACATGAACCTCTATTATATACACATGATAGAAAGGTCGAACGACTGCCTGAGGGAACTCGGAATCTCCGCCGGGAAGGAATTCACCCTGTTCGGCACAGGGGATGCCGCCGAGGTCCTCTATAAGATGACCTCGTGCGCGCCGGTAAAGGTGGGGGCGGTCTATGACAGGCTCGGGAATAGGAAATTTTTCAATTTCGATGTCATGCCCGTTGAGGCAATAAGATATTCAAGCGGCAAGGTGGTGGTTACATTGCCGGCCGGGATGGAGGATAGTGTCGGGGTGTTGAAAAAGATGGGAGTGGAAGAAGAAAGGATAGTAGTGCTCTGAACGGGCGCAACCGGCAAAGGGAAAATGAAGGGAACGAAAGAAACAAATAACGCTTATTGACGGACGGTACGATGAAGGCTCAGGAATTATACAGGATGGTTTCCCTCATACGCCGCGTGGAACTGAAGATAGTCGAGGTCTACCCCGGCGATGTAATGCAGTGCCCCGTGCATCTCTCTATCGGTCAGGAAGCGATAGCCGCCGCCGTCTGCCGCTTCCTCGGCAAAAACGACCCCTCTATCGGCACCCACAGAAGCCACGCCCTTTATCTGGCAAAGGGGGGGAGCCCGGTAGGACTTTTCGCCGAACTTCTCGGCCGTATAAACGGCTGTTCGGGAGGTTACGGCGGGTCCATGCACCTTGTGGATTTGGAAAACGGGCTCATGGGCACCACATCCATTGTCGGGGGGGCGCTTCCCATATCGGTGGGGATGGCGATGGGGACAATGCGTCCGCGGATTGCATGCGTTATCTTCGGGGACGGGGCCTGCGACGAGGGGGCATTTTACGAAAGCCTGAGTTTCGCGAGCCTTAAGAAACTGCCGCTTCTCTTTGTATGCGAAAATAACAGGTACTCCGTCTATACGCATACGGACCAGAGGAGGTGTTCGAGGCCGTTAAGGATAGCCGAGGCATGCTCCGTAAGGACACTCCACGCCCCGATTGACGCGGCCAACGACGCCGTTACGCTCTACGGCCTGATTGAAGGGGAGATGGGAAGGCTCCGCAGCGGCGGCGGGCCGCTCTTTATAGAGTGCGATACGGTCAGGGCCCTCGACCATAACGGCATAAGGGACGATATCGCGCACGGGTGGCGCCCGGCCGCGGAGGCTGAACTGGTGAAAAGATATGACCCCCTTATACTTACGGGCCGCCATATAGACCGGGAAACGAGAGAAAAGATAGACGGGGAGATACGAGATATCGTGGAATCCGCGTATGCCTCGGCCCTTAAAAGCGAACCTTTAAATGCCGGGGAGACGGCGGATAAGGCCCTATTCCCGTGAGAAGGGCGTGTAGGGCCTTGGAGGAAGGTGGATAATGAGCAATTGGGGAACAACTCCGGAACTGCCCGGCATTCTCCCCTCCGGAGAGAGGCCAATGAGTTATTCCGGGGCCATATTGGAGGCAACCCGCACCGCGCTTTCCATGGACCCATCCGTCAGGGTTTTCGGCGAGGGCACGACAGACCCTGCCGGGACCTACGGGACCACAAAGGGCCTCCGTGAAGAATTCGGAGAGGAGCGGGTCTTCGACACACCTGTGGCCGAGGGCGTCATAACCGGCATGGGTATAGGCATGGCGCTAATGGGGCTTAGGCCCATCGTGGTGCATCCCCGGAACGATTTTCTGCTTCTGGCAATGGACCAACTCTGCAATCACGCCGCAAAGTGGAGATACATGTTCGGGAAGAAAACTCCGCTTCCCCTTACGGTCCGCACCGTTGCGTGCAGGGGATGGGGGAGCGCGGCCCAGCACTCCCAGGCCCTCCACGCAACCGTGGCGCATTTTCCGGGCATAAACGTATTGGTCCCGTTTACCCCGGCGGATGCAAAAGGGTTTTTGCTGTGGGCCGCGTTCGAGAGCGTGGACCCGGTGGTAATCTTCGAACACAAATGGCTGTGGAAACTCATTGGCCATGTCCCTGCGGGAAGACACATTGCTACGCCAGGGGAGCCCGCGATAATCCGGGAGGGGAGCGACATAACCCTTGCCGGCCTCTCCTACGGCAGTGTTGACTGCCTTGCGGCCGGGGAGAAATTAGGGGCCCTCGGAGTTTCGGCCGAGGTGATAGACGTTCGTTCGCTGCGGCCTCTAAAGATGGACGCAATCCTTAATTCGGTGGTAAAGACAGGCAGGCTCATCGTCGTGGACCCGGCCCATACCTTCCTTGGGGCATCCGGCGAGGTGATTGCAAAGGTCTCTGAATCCCTCTCTCCAGGGGTTTTCAAGGCCAAGCCGGCGCGGGTAGGGCTGCCTTTGACCCCTGCGCCCGCGGCCTCGGAAAGGACATACTATTTCGGCCCGGACGATATCGTAGAGAGGGCGATGGATATGCTCGATATGGCGGTGAAAGGAGTTCGTGCAAGATGAATATCCTCGTTACCGGCGCGGCCGGGTATATAGGGAGCATACTCGTGCCGGAGCTGCTGAGAAGAAAAAACAAGGTCACGGCAATCGATAACTTCATGTATAACCAGAACTCGCTCCTTGATTGCTGCTCTTATAAGGACCTTACGATTATAAGGGGGGATTGCAGGGACAGGCAACTGGTGGGGGATAGCATCAAAAAAGCGGATTTCATAATACCATTGGCCTGCCTTACCGGGGCGCCCCTGTGCGCGAAAGACCCGTTCAACGCGCAGACAACGAACTTCGATGCGGTGAAGA
Organism: Deltaproteobacteria bacterium; assembly: GCA_016219165.1. Lineage (GTDB taxonomy): Bacteria > Desulfobacterota > GWC2-55-46 > GWC2-55-46 > DRQE01 > JACRCB01. The sequence continues at coordinate 12,142 of JACRCB010000149.1, forward strand.
TGATTATGGGACTTAGAAGCCCGTCCCAGCCCATAATATTCCCCACCACAAACAGCGGATACGGCGTTGGAGAGAAGGGCGTTTGCTGCACGGAGGCAACGCCGCTGAACCCCGTCTCTCTTTACGGGAGGCTCAAGACCTCGATAGAGAAAGCCCTCCTCGACAGCGGAAATTGCATTACGCTGCGGCTTGCGACGGTATTCGGGGTAAGCCCCAGAATGAGGCTTGACCTCCTTGTCAACGATTTCACATACCGCGCGGCAAACGACAGGTTCCTCGTTCTTTTCGAGGGCCACTTCAAAAGGAATTTCCTCCATGTGAGGGACGCGGCGAGGGCGTTTATCCACTCTATGGAAAACTACGCCCTCATGAAGGATGCGCCTTACAACGTCGGGTTGAGCAGCGCAAACTTAAGCAAACTCGAGTTGTGCCGGAAGATAAAAGAACACCTTCCCGATTTCTATTTCATCGAGGCCGCGGTGGGCGAAGACATAGACAAGCGCGATTATATCGTGAGCAACAGGAGGATGGAAGAAAAGGGGTTCAGCGCGGAGGTCTCCCTGGACGAGGGGATTGGTGAATTGATAAAAGGTTACGCGATAATAAAGAAAAACCAGTATTCAAACGTATAGGTGAGGCAGGCCCCATGATTATAAGCAGGACGCCGTTTCGCATATCGTTTTTCGGGGGCGGCACCGATTATCCGGCGTGGTACCGCAAAAACGGCGGGGCGGTGCTGGCAACGACCATAGACAAGTACTGCTACATAACCTGCCGTTACCTCCCGCCGTTTTTCGACCACAGGTACAGGATAGTGTACTCGAAGGTTGAGAGGGTAATGGATATCCCCCATATAGAACACCCCTCGGTAAAGGCCGTGCTGGGATTCATGGGGATAAAGGACGGGATGGAGGTGCACCACGACGGGGACCTTCCCGCCAGAACGGGTCTCGGCTCCAGTTCGGCCTTTACTGTCGGCATATTGAATGCGCTCCACGCATACAAGGGCTGCATGTCTCCAAAAAAACGCCTCGCAAAAGAAGCGATACATATCGAGCGTAACGTCCTCCGTGAAAACGTCGGAAGCCAGGACCAGGCGCTCGTTGCAATCGGCGGGTTCAACAAGGTCGAGTTCACGGACGACGACGATTTTCTGGTTACGCCTATTACCATAGGGAGGGAAAGGCTTGAGGGTATAGAGAAACATCTCCTCCTCTACTTCACCGGTTTTTCAAGGTACGCATCCGAGGTCGCAAAGGCGCAGATAGAGAATACCGAGAAGAAAAAGCCTGAACTCGCAATAATGCAGCAGATGGTCGATGAGGCGATATCCATCATCAACGCCCCATCCTCCCATCTGGACGAGTTCGGCAGGCTCCTCCATGAGGCGTGGATGCTTAAAAGGAGCCTGAGCGACAGGATAACAAACCCCAAGATAGACGAGATATACGAGGCCGCAAGGTCAAGCGGCGCAATCGGAGGCAAACTCCTCGGGGCCGGCGGGGGAGGGTTTATGCTCTTCTTCGCAAAACCAACGGACCAGCCCCTCATAGAGCAGAGGCTTAAAGGTTTGCTGCGGGTTCCGTTCAGGTTCGAAAATCAGGGAAGCCAGATTATATTCTTCCAGCCCGACATAACGCCGGAGATTACGAAAGGTCTTAAATATGCAAATGCATGAAATCGAAAAAACAGACGTCCTGGTCCTATGCGGAGGGGCCGGGACCCGGCTGCGTTCGAAAGTGCGGGACCGGCCAAAACCCATGGCGGATGCCGGAGGGCGTCCTTTCCTCGACATACTAATCGATTACGCCGCGAGTTGCGGTTTCAGGCGTTTTATCCTCCTTACAGGCTACATGGGAGACTTTATCGAACGTTATTACCGGGAAAGAAATTGCGGGTTGAGTTTTACCATATCCAGAGAGAAAGAACTACTCGGGACGGCCGGCGCAATCAAGAATGCGCAGATGCTTATACAAAGCCGCACCTTCATCTGCCTGAACGGCGATTCCATATGCGGGGTAAACTTAAAGGATTTTATTAAATTTCACGCCGAACAGCAGGCGCTTGCTACTGTTGTTTTGAATAAAAGAGGAGCACCGCCGCAATATTACAATGATTACGGGGCCGTAAGGCTCGGCCATGGCGGGAGGATTACGAACTTCGGCGAAAAGACCTCCGCAAAGGGCGGCTATGTAAATTGCGGCATATATGCGTTTGAAAGGCCGTTTCTTTCGCTCATACCCGGCGGGAAAAAACTCTCGCTCGAGCGCGATATATTCCCGCGGCTCATTGAAAAGGCGGTATACGGCTGGGTAACCGCCGCAAGGTTTTTTGATATAGGCACCCCGGAAAGGTTTTCCCTGTTTGTCCGGAGCCTTTCCGCCGGCTGAGGAGAGGATAAAAAAAGATGCGAACGGACCTCGTTTTAATCAAGCCCTCGAACCAGAAAGAGTTGTACGGCACTCTAAGCGAAGCCTCCCTTACCGCCATAGAGCCTCCCCTGTGGGCGTGCCTTATAGCGGCTTTTATAAGAAAGATCGGGCTTACGGTCGAGATAATCGACGGCGAGGCCGAGGGGCTTACCCCGGCGGAGATTGCCGTCAGGATAGAAGAACTAAACCCGCTCCTCGCCGCTATCGTTACCTCCGGAACCAACCCCTCGGCATCCACGATGAATATGTGCGGGGTGAGATTGGTCCTCGCGGAGATGGAAAGGAGGGGGATGACAGAGGTAAAAACGCTCGTCTCTGGACTCCATCCGAGCGCCCTGCCGAAAAGGACAATGGAGGAGGAAAGATGCGATTTCCTGTCCGAGGGGGAGGGGTTCCATACAATAGCCGGACTTCTAACCGCGCTTAAGAAAGGGCCGAAGAAAAAGGAATTCGATATACCCGGGCTCTGGTATAGAAACAACGGAAAAATCATCGCAAACCCGAGGGCCCCTCTTATAGGCTCTCTGGACAAAGAACTTCCCCATGCCTCATGGGACCTTCTTCCCATGGATAGATACAGGGCGCACAACTGGCATTGTTTCGGGGAAAAGGGGCGGAAAAGGCAGCCCTATGGAGTAATCTATACGAGTTTAGGGTGTCCTTTCAGATGCCACTTTTGCTGCGTAAACGCCCTGTTCGGAACTCCGGGGATAAGGTTGAGAAGCCCGAGGAATGTGGTCGATGAAATCGGAATGCTTGTGAGGGACTACGGGGTCAGGAACATAAAGGTATTGGACGAGATGTTCGTATTGAACCACACTCACGTCCTCGATATATGCGACCTCATCATAGAAAGGGGCTATTGCCTCAATATCTGGGCATATGCGAGGATAAACACGGTTGACGAAAAACTCCTAAGCAGGCTTAAAAAGGCCGGCGTCAACTGGCTCGCCTACGGCATAGAGTCGGGGAGCGACAGAATACTTAAGAGTGTCGCAAAAGGGATAACCGTAGAGAAGACAAGGGATGTGGTGCGGATGACCAAGGAGGCCGGGATAAACGTTATGGGCAATTATATACTCGGACTGCCCGAGGACGACCTTGAAAGCATGGGAGAGACGATGGAACTCGCAGCGGAACTCAACTGCGAGTTCGTAAACATCTACTGCGCAACCGCCTACCCCGGAAGCCCCCTCTACGAGCAGGCGCTGAAGGAGGGATGGAAACTGCCGGAGCGGTGGGCGGATTATTCGCCTTATTCCTACGGGCATCTGCCCCTGCCCACAAAATACTTAAGCGCCGCCGACGTCCTTAAGTTCAGGGACGAATCCTATACGCGGTACTCTTCCGGCGAAAGATACCAGCGGATGATACGGGAGAAATTCGGCGGCGAGGTCCTCGACGCCATAAAAAATGGACTGACAAAAAAACTCAGGCGGCGGCATCTTGAAGAAATAACGGGCCAGGCAAGGGGACATTGGACAGGTTGACGGTTATAAACAGGATATTCTTCGGGTCTAAAGGGGCGGCCATGGAAAACACCTCCAAGGATTCCCTTTCCAAGGCCTTTGATACGGTCATTAAGAGGCAGGGGGAAAATAAAGCGAGGCTCCCCCTTTCCCGGATGAGGGAAAGGCTTGTGAAAAATAGAACCGACTCCGTCGGCAACGGAAAACTTCTCGGCGAGGCAATTGAAAATCTCGAAAAAAACGGCTTCAGGGTAAGAGAGGTCGAAGGGATTGAAGAGGCCCTGGGTTGTGTGGTCGAGGAGATAGGTAGAGAAAGGCTCGTCGTGAAATCAAAATCGAATCTCTCCAAGGAGATGCGCTTGAGGGAGGCGATGGCCGGAAAGGGCATCGAGGTTGTAGAGACCGATATAGGGGACAGAATCGTACAGTTCGCGGACTGCAGGCCCACGCACCCCACCGGTCCCGCAAGCCATTTAAGCGTTGAGGAGATAGCCGCAATCGTCTCGGAGGAAACAGGAGAAATCCCCTCCACGGCAGAGGATATCATAGAGGTCCTTCTTTCTGACATAAAAAAAGCGCTCGCCGCGGCACGGGTGGGCATAACCGGCGTGAACGCTATCGCCGCAAGGGAAGGTTCCGTTGTAATCGCGCATAACGAGGGGAATGTCTCTGAAATATTGAGGCTTCCCGGAAAACTCATAATGCTCGCCGATACGAACAAGATATATGAGAACATAGAAGATTCTCTCAACATGGTCAAACTCCAGACTTACTATGCAACAGGGGCCGTAACCACCTCTCAGATAAATATCGTCTCGGGCCCCACAAAGACGGCGGATATCGAGAAGAAACTCTTCTACGGCATCCACGGGCCCAAGGAGATGGTGCTGATACTTGTCAGGAGAGACGTCCGGGAGGACTTCAGCGAGGTATCGCGCTGCATAGGCTGCGGGGGGTGCATCCTCGAATGTCCCGTCTACCTCGCAAAAGGGGCCTCCTTCGGCACATACTATAAGCAGGGTGGGATAGGGACCCTTGAGAGCGGACTTAAACAGGGGGCCAAGGCCTCGGTCGAGAACGGCCTTTATGACTGCACGCGTTGCGGGGCGTGTGTCATGAATTGCCCCGCATCGATAGACATTCCGTCATTTGTGACGAAGATGAGGGAGGTTGCCGCAGAGGAGGAAGAAACGAGGAGCGTCGTCAAGCCGTACAGGGCGCTCGCCCGTTCGGTTGTCTTTGCATCGTCGGTAAAGGGCGTGATAAAAAAACTCAACCCCTTATCGGCTCAAACTGTGTCAGGGATTGCGTACTTCCCCGGATGCGTATCCACGGTCTCTACGCCTGGGCTCAAGAAGGACATCACCGACATCATTAGAAAGATAAGCGGCAAAGAGCCGCGGATAATCGAGGGATGCTGCGGCGGGGTTTACGAGAGTTTAGGTTTTAAAAAAGACTACGAGGCCGCCTTTGAGCGGTTTCTTAAGGGTGTGGAGGGTAACCCGCCGGAAAAGATAATCGTCTCCTGCCCCCACTGCTACGATGTCCTCTGGAATAAGAAAGGGGAGAGGCTTAAAAGCGCCGGGGTGGGGGAGGTGCTGAGGATGACGGAGTTCGTTCTAAGCCGGTTGCCGGCGGATGCGGTTACGAGGAAATATAGAGAAGACGGCAAGAGACAAAAGATCGCATACCATGACTCCTGCATATTCGGCAGGGGTTTCAAATTATACGATGAACCGAGAAAGATATTGGAAAGGCTCTGCGGCGGGTCTTTCGAGATGGTGGAAACCGAAAGAGAGCGGGAAAGGGGCCTTTGCTGCGGTTTCTCCCTTTCCGCAAGCGCCCCCATACTGGCAAGGGCACTGGCGGGGAAGGTCAACCTTTCCGCGAGGAACTCCGGCGCCGATATCCTTGTAACGAGCGGATGTCCGGGATGTTTTCATGCCCTTAAGAATGCGGGCGCGGGGCACACAGCCGCGGGCACCCAT
>JACRCB010000020.1 GCA_016219165.1 Deltaproteobacteria bacterium
GGAAACTTTCTACAGAAAGGTTCCCCCAAAAATGCTTTTTTCAGAGATTCCTTTATCTTTATCCGGGGGTTTTAAGGAATAAGGATGTCATCCGCAACGATTATAAATAACAGCCGGCTCGGCGGGCGGTTTTTCAGGCTTTCTCTCAGGTGGAAGTGCGGCGGAGTACTGCCGGGCCAGTTTGTAATGCTCAGGGTATCCAATTCACTCGACCCCTTTCTAAGAAGGCCGTTCGGCATCTATGATTTCAGCGGCGACGTGTTAGATATCCTTTATAAAGTCGTGGGAAAAGGCACGGGTATGCTCTCAACCCTCGCACCGGGCACGGATGTGGATATCCTGGGCCCGCTCGGCAACGGCTTCCCTCCCGCAGGAAAGGGAAAGAACCCCATAATGGTTGCCGGGGGAATAGGGATAGCGCCTTTCTATCTCTTTGCGGGTGAAGTGAAAGAGGGGAAACCCTCGCTTTTTTATGGGGCAAAGGGAAGAGACGAGGTAGCGCTTCTAAAGGATTTCAAAAGTCGCGGGCTGAAATTAAATATCAGGGTTTCGACAGAGGACGGGAGTATCGGAAGGAAGGGGCTTGTTACGGATATTTTAAAGGAGAGACTGGGCGAGGATTCAGTTGTATACGCATGCGGCCCGGCCGGGATGCTCAAAGAGGTCTCAAATATCGCCCGGAAAAGGGGTGTTAAATGCTATGTGTCTCTGGAAAGGGCAATGGCCTGCGGCATAGGGGTATGCCTGGGGTGCGCGGTCAAGACAAGGAAACATCCTCCGGCGTCCGCCTACAGGATGGTCTGTTCCGACGGGCCTGTATTTAACGGCGAGGAGATAGATTGGGGGTGTTTTTGAAGCCGGATACGAGCGTTAAATTGGGAAGACTTGAATTGAAAAACCCCGTCATGACCGCATCCGGCACCTTCGGGTATGCGCTCGAGTTTGAGCCCTATATGGATGTGGAAAGACTCGGCGCGGTCGTTCTGAAAGGGTTGTCGCTTAAGCCGAGGGACGGTAATCCCCCGCCGAGGTCGTGCGAAACCCCCTGCGGCATGCTCAACTCCATAGGGCTTCAGAACGTAGGGGTGGAGGCGTTTATAAAGGAAAAACTCCCGAGGTTAAAGAGGCTCAAGACAAGGGTTGTCGCAAATATCTTCGGGGAGACTATTATTGAATACGCAGAGGTCGCAAGAAGGCTCGATTCGGCGGACGGTGTGGACGCTGTCGAGGTTAACATATCCTGCCCGAACGTGAAAAAGGGAGGGCTCTCGTTCGGGTCGGACCCTTCGGGCGCCGCGAAGGTGGTAACGGCCGTAAGGAAGGCGACAAAACTCCACGTTATGACGAAACTCTCCCCGAACGTTACGGATATAAGGGTTATGGTGAGGGCGGTTGAGGACGCGGGGACCGACTCGATTTCCCTTATAAACACAATACCCGGCATGGCCATAGACGTTGAGAGGAGAAGGGCGGTCCTTTCCACCGTAACCGGAGGGCTTTCAGGCCCCGCGATAAGGCCGATTGCCGTAAGGATGGTGTGGGAGGCCGCAAAGGCCGCAACGGTGCCCATTGTCGGCATCGGCGGGATAGTTAATGCGCGCGATGCCCTCGAGTTCATAATGGCCGGGGCAACCGCGGTAGAGATAGGGACCGCGAATTTTTTAGACCCCGCAAGCGCAATCGCGGTCGTTCACGGGATTGAAGAATACATGAGGAAAAACGGGGTCAGGACCATTAAGGAGATTACCGGGGCGGTGAACTGAGGAATCTCTGAGAAAGTATTTTTGGGGGAAACTTCGGGCACACACCCGCAGGGTGGGTCGGAAAAGTTTCCCCCAAACCCCCTTCAAAGACTTTTAGGGTGGGCTGTGCCCACCAGAACTGAAAATTTTTGGAGAGAGATTGAGAGAACCTTTTTACGGGGAACCCATCCAAAGGATGGGTCGGGTTCTCTCAAAATACTTTTTCAGAGGTTCCTTTATCTTTAAGGCCGGCCGCTTGGCGGCGCAGATTCAGCCAGGTCCAGAACACTTATCGTGCTCGCCACCTTTTCCGCGAGTTTTAAAAATGCCTGCGATTGGGGCGAATCCATAGAGGCCGCAACAATGGGTTTGCCGCTGTCGCCGCCCTCCCTTATCCGGGGGTCTATGGGGATGCTTCCGAGAAAAGGCACGCAGTAACGTTGGCTTGTCTTCTCCCCTCCGCCGTGGCTGAATATTTCGGTGGTTTTGCCGCAGTGAGGGCATACAAACTCGCTCATGTTCTCCACTATCCCGAGTATGGGAACATTCACCTCCCCGAACATCTTTATGGCCCTCCTTGCGTCTATAAGCGCCACGTCCTGCGGGGTCGTCACAATGACCGCCCCGGTGAGCGGGATAGTCTGGACAAGCGTCAGTTGAGCGTCCCCGGTGCCGGGGGGGAGGTCTATCACCAGATAATCGAGCCCCCCCCACTGAACCCCCTTGAGGAACTGTTGCACCAGTTGCATTACGAGCGGACCCCTCCAGATAAGCGGCGTTTCCTCGTCGAGCATGAAACCCACGGAGATTAGTTTTACCCCGTAGTTTTCAACGGGTATGAGCCTTTTATCCTCGGTTATATCAAGGGGCTTGTGTATCCCCATCATCATGGGGATACTCGGCCCGTAGATGTCTATATCGAGGATGCCCACCTTCGAGCCCTTCATGGCAAGCGCCACGGCGAGGTTCACGGATACGGTAGATTTCCCCACCCCACCCTTGCCGCTCGCAACCGCTATGGTGTTCTTTACACCGTGGATGGGCTCTTTCTCCGGCAGTTTTCTCGACTGAGGCACGCTCGCGGTCACTTCGACATTGACCCCGGCGACTCCCGGTATTTTTTCCACCGCTCTCCTCGCCGCATCCTCAAGTTCCTTTTTGAGAGGACACGCATGGGTTGTAAGCACAAGTTTGAAAGACACCTTGCCGCCCTCTACCCTTATGTCCTTTATCATATTGAGGGTTACGAGGTCTTTATTCAGTTCGGGGTCAAGCACCCCACCGAGCGCGGAAAGGACGTCGGACTGCGTAATCTCTCTTTTTTGAGTCAATCCCATGATTTACTCCTATGAGTCACTCTTTTTTAAATACGTCTTCACAGTGCGTGTCGCCTTTTGAAATCGATTTTTGCCTTAAGTGCCTTATCCTCCCGCTGAATGCCGCCACAAAGCCGTCCATCCATTTCAAGATGTAATCGCACATGAACCCTTCCGGCATTCCGGCATTCCTCCAGTATGTCCTGTGCAGGCAGTCCGTGTGTTTTTCTACGATGACCCTGTCAGAATGCTGGTCGACCTCGACAATGTGGTCGCACTGCATGCCATCGAGAAAGAAGTTCTTGAGTATCTTGTATATGTCTTCGGGTGTAGGGTCTTCGGAAAGATATTCCTCTGTCGCCTTTTTTCCGTTTTTCCGCCCGTGGAGGTAAGAGACCTCCAGAGAGAGACCTTCGGCCTCTTTCCCGTAATTGTCTATAAGCGCCTTCATGAATGCGGCCTCCCTTGTCTCAACCTTTTCGATGGCCGCGGAAAGCCAGGCGTGTATCGGATGGTCTCCTATAAGATTGTCCAGGGGGGTATCATCGAACCAAGGGGCATATTTTTTCTGGAGTTCTTTATTCAACCTTTCAGGCTTATCCCCGTATCTTTTTGCGAACGCATCGAGGAGGGCTTTTTCCCTGTCCTCGACAATCTTTATCTTGTTGAAGAGCCAGTGGTGTATGGGGCCTAAGAAGGTGCTCACTTGCTGCCTCCTCTAATCCGCAATGATGGACAACCCGGTTCTTTGGCGGGGTTAGTTTCCGCCCCTGGGAGCGGCCTCATTGAGCGCCTTTAAAAGCCCCTCAAGAGGGGCGCCGTCTCTCTTTGCCGCTTCCTCGACGCTCACCGCTCCGCCGCAGCACGAATCTATCCGATACCGCGTAAATACACCTATGGTCCTCGGATATCTCTTGATGCAATCGTTTACTGTCATGGACTTCGTTATCTTTGCGTCGTTTGTTCCTGACATAATTCCCTCGCTATATCTCACCGGGGTGATTCCCGTGCCAACACACTAACCCTGACGCAATGTCTTCGGCCTTCGCCCCGGGGCAACGTTGGCCATCATGCCTTTCTCATTACCGGGGGCGCGGCCTTTACGGTCTTAAACATGTTCACCGCAAAAAAGACAATCGACAGCCCCTCGATAAGGGCGAACAGGTTGAGCACTCCGATAGTGCCCCTCATTTCACTTATTACCCATCC
>JACRCB010000021.1 GCA_016219165.1 Deltaproteobacteria bacterium
AGGTCGTCAGGGAACTCCTCGTGAGCCTCCAGAGGAAACTCGGGGCCGCGGGACGTGTGGTCATGGAGGGCAGGGACATCGGGACCGTCGTTTTCCCGGACGCCGAGGCGAAGATATTCCTCGACGCCGAAGACGCGGTGAGGGCAAAGCGAAGGCACGGGGAACTTTCCGGGTCCTCATTCGACGAGGTCTCAAGGGAGATAGGGGAAAGGGACAGGCGCGACAGGGAAAGGGACCTCTCTCCGCTCGTAAAGGCCGGGGATGCCGTATATGTGGATACAACCAACCTCGTAATCGAAGATGTCGGGAAAAGGCTTTTAGAGATAATAAAGGAGAAACTCAAGGTTGGAGATATTAATCGCTAAGACGGCCGGATTCTGCTTCGGCGTAAAGAGGGCGATAAACATAGCCAGGAAAAGCGCCGAGGATGTAAGCGGCGAGATATATACTCTCGGCCCGATTATACACAACCCCCAGGTTGTAAAGAAACTCGAGGAGTCCTCGAATATCCGCGCCAGGAATACCGTCGGGGAGATGGACGGCGGGACCGTTATCATAAGGTCCCACGGGGTTAAACTCAAGGAATTCGACGCGGCAAAGGCGAAGGGGCTCGACATCGTGGACGCCACATGCCCGTTTGTTAAAAAGACCCAGGACCTTGTCTCGGAACTTACAAAAGAAGGCTACACCGTCGTAGTCGTCGGGGACAAGGAGCACCCGGAGGTTCAGGGCATAATAAGTTACGGGAATTCGGGCGTAATAGTCGCCACTACGGCCGAGGACCTCAAAGACATGCCGCGCAAAAAGAAGATAGGCATAGTGGCGCAGACGACCCAGTCTCAGGAAAGACTCCAGGCGATAGCGAGTTTCTGCCTTACGAAGGCCCCTGAGGTAAAGGTCTGCAATACCATATGCAACGCCACCTCCATAAGGCAGAAAGAGAGTGTTGAACTTTCAAAGGTCGTCGGCTGCATGATAGTCGTCGGAGGGAAAAACAGCGCCAACACAAGGCGCCTTGCCGAGATATGCCGCTCCATCCAGCCCCGGACATACCATATAGAGACCGCCTCCGAGATAGACCCTGAGTGGTTCGAAGGGGTCGAAAGGCTCGGGGTGACGGCCGGCGCTTCCACCCCAAACTGGATAATCAGCGAGGCAATTTCCAAACTCGAAGAACTTGCGTCCCGCGACACCCGTAGAGCCAAGGATTCCAATAGAAATTAATTAGGGTTGCACTCGGCAGAGCGCCTGTGATATAGTAACTGCTTATAAAGTCTGATATTTCAGGGGGATTTTTTAAATGAGCGTTATAGATGACAAGACGGATGCCGCCGAAGACGTGGGGGAGACCGAATTCGAGAGGCTCTACAAGACGGGTATTAAAGAGCTCGAGGAAGGGGAGGTTATCAAGGGGAGGGTCGTAAAGATTACCTCCGATTCCGTAGTGGTTGACATAGGTTATAAGTCCGAGGGGGTGGTCCCTCTCAGGGAATTTCTCGACAGAGACGGAAAACCCACAATAGAGGTCGGCGCGGAGATAGCGGTGTTGCTTGAGAAATTGGAGGATGACCTCGGCTATGTTATCCTCTCCAAGGCAAGGGCCGACCAGATAACGGTCTGGGATGACATCGTGGAATCCCACGACAAAAAAAAGGAGATAGAGGGGACTATAGTGCAGGCGGCGAAGGGGGGGTTTTACGTTGACATAAAGGGTGTTCAGGCGTTCCTTCCAAGTTCGCAGGTGGACCTTAAGCCGGCAAGGGACCCTCAAAGCCTCATAGGGAAGATATTCCGTTTTCTGGTGATAAAATACAACCGCAGGAAGAACAACGTGATTGTCTCAAGGAGGATAATCCTTGAGGAGAAAAGGGAAATGCTCAGGAAAGAAACGCTTGCAAAGATAGAAGAGGGTGCGGTGGTTGAAGGGACGGTAAAGAACATAACCGACTACGGCGCGTTTATAGACCTCGGCGGGGTGGACGGGCTTGCGCACTTAAGCGACCTTTCATGGGGCAAGGTCACGCATCCGTCCCAGGTGCTCAGGGTCGGGGACAATGTGAGGGTAAAGATTCTTAAGTTCGACAGGGCCGAAAATAAAATTTCTCTGGGGGTAAGGCAGACCAAGACGGACCCGTGGACCACGGTCAGGGAGAAATATCCCGTTGGTTCGAGGGCGAGGGGCAGGGTTACAAATTTAACCGACTACGGCGCGTTCGTCGAAATAGAGGAGGGGCTTGAGGGGCTCATACACATATCCGAGATGTCGTGGACGAAGATAAGGCATCCCTCCCAGAAACTGAAGGGAGGAGATACGGTCGAGGTCATGGTCCTCGACGTGGACAGCGGAAATAAAAGGTTGTCCTTGGGGCTTAAACAGGTCGAGCCCAATCCATGGGATGAGATAGGGGTTAAATATCCTCCGGGCAGCCGGATAAAAGGGGTCATAAAGAATATAACGGACTTCGGGGTCTTCGTCGGAGTCGAAGAGGGGATAGACGGGCTTGTCCACATATCCGACCTTTCGTGGAGGAAGGTAAAGCACCCATCCGAGGTCTTTACGAAAGGGACTGAGGTGGAGGCCGTGGTCTTGAACGTGGACAAGGATGCTCACCGTTTTTCCCTTTCCACAAAAATTCTCGAGAAAAACCCGTGGGAGGGCGTTGAAGACAGGTATAGGCCCGGGATGACAGCAGGGGGAAGGATAACCAGTGTCGCGGACTTCGGCGCCTTCGTGGAGATAGAAGAGGGGCTTGAGGGGCTTGTGCATATATCCGAACTTACCAGGGGAAGAAAAACCGCGCCTTCCGTAAAGGTCGGCGACATGGTTGAGGTAGAGATACTCAACGTAAACCCGGAAGAAAAAAAGATAGGTCTGAGTATAAGAAGCATAGGGAAGACCCAAGGGGAAGCCCTGATGGGAGGGGAGACGGCCGGAAAAACCGGAGAAAACGAGAAGGAAGACGAACCAGTGGGCTGAGATGGAGGAATTTATATAATCTCTTTACCGGTTACAAAGTATGGATGTGATGAGGGGTTTAAATATCCGGCCCCGCATACTCCCCGTAAGCGCGAGAAGATGAATTTCCGGTATGAAGGCTTTCCTTAAGAATGTTTTGGCCGCGGCAGGCGCGTTTTTCATCGCGGTAGTGGTAATTTCGGTCCTCGTCTCCATCGTGAGGAAAGAATCCTCTACCATCCCCTTCGGCGATAAGGTTGCGGTCGTGGAGATAGAAGGGATTATAACCGACTCCTCGGAGATAAGCCGGACAATAGAGGAATACGGGGAGAGGGACGATATAAAGGCGGTTATTGTAAGGATAGACTCCCCGGGTGGGGCGGTGGGCCCATCGCAGGAGATATATAAAGAGGTAAGGAGGCTGAAAGAGCGAAAGAAGGTCGTCATCTCCATGGGGGCGGTTGCGGCCTCAGGCGGTTATTATATAGCGGTTGCGGGGGATAAAATAGTCGCCAATCCGGGGACCATCACCGGCAGTATCGGCGTTGTCATAGAATTTATAAATGTCGAGGACCTCTTTAAAAAGATAGGGCTTAAAGGCTATACGGTAAAGAGCGGAAAATTCAAGGACACCGGTTCGCCGTTTAAACCGATGTCGGCCGAGGAGGAGAAACTCCTGCAGGAGGTCGTAACGGACGTGCACGGGCAGTTTATAGACGCGGTTTCGGAGGGCAGGGGCATTGAGAGAGAGAAGGTCGAAGGCATAGCGGACGGGAGGATACTTTCAGGCGCGCAGGCGTTGAAGCTGGGGCTTGTGGATACGCTAGGCAACCTTGCGGACGCCATCAACTTAGGCGCCGAGCTCGGAGGCATAAAGGGAAAGCCCTCGGTGATATACCCGGAAAGGCCGAGGGGGTTATGGAGATTCCTTTCCGAAGACAGTATTACAAGGACCCTCGGAAATTTCTTCATGCCGGGGGTGCGGATAATGTACATATTGCCGGATATTGCACATTAACCCGGCCCTCCCGTTTTTTCCCCCGCACGCGGGGCGCGTCCGAGGAAGGAACATGTCTATCGGGCCGTGTCCGGGGGCAAATAAGAGGAGGGTGGCAGATTATAGGAGGATTGATTATGACGAGGAGTGAACTTGTCGAGGAGGTTGCCTCAAAGGCCTCGAACTTCACCAAAAAGGATGTTGAGCTTATCGTCTCAACCCTTTTTGAAAGCATCGCCGAAAGCCTGAAAAAGGGGGAGAAGATAGAGATTCGCGGTTTCGGCAGTTTCAAGGTCAAGAAAAGAAATGCCCGGAGCGGCAGAAACCCCAAGTCCGGCGAAGGCATCCGGGTGGAGGCGAAGAGGGTCCCGTTTTTCAAGGCCGGGAAAGAACTCAAGGAAAGGGTAAACATACCGGAATAACCGCGCGCGTTGACGATATGGAACATCTCTGGGCCCCATGGCGGATGGAATATATAATCGGCGGTAAAACCGGGGGGTGCATATTCTGCGCGGCGGCCGGGAAAAAACCCGCCGAAGAGTTAGTCCTCTTCAGCGGCAGTCACACCCTGGTGATGCTCAACAAGTACCCTTACAATAACGGGCACCTCATGGTGGCGCCCAAAAGGCACGAGGGCAGACTCGAGGGCGTAAGCGTTGAGGAGTCGCTCGACCTGACAAGGCTTCTAAGGCATTCCGTAACCGTCCTCAAGGACGCCATTTCTCCGGACGGCTTCAATATAGGGCTTAATATCGGGAAGGCCGCGGGCGCCGGGGTTATAGACCACCTCCACTGGCACATAGTGCCCCGATGGGAAGGGGATGTGAACTTCATGCCGGTCGTCTCGGAGACGAAGGTGGTGCCTGAGCACCTTTCGGATACGTTGAAGAAACTCCGTCCATATTTCGAGAAAATCTAATACGGCCGCCGTTACGGCCGGGCGGGGGAGCCTTAAGGAATCTCTGAAAAAAGCACTTTTGGGAGAACCTTTCTGTAGAAAGGTTCTCCCCCAAACCCCTTTCCAAAGACTTTCAGTTATAGGTGGCTGTCCCACCCGTTTGTTTTTGTCAATAAATTCATATGGTTTTTCGGTTAGGGTGGGGCAGCCACCTATAGTAACTGAAAATTTTTGAAGAGAGCTTGAGAGAAACTTTTTATAAAAAGTTTCTCTCAAGATACTTCTTCAGAGCTTCCTTAAGGATTCAAGGCCGCTCTCTTACAGACGTATCCATACCTCTTCACCTTCGATTTTAACCTCGTAGGTCCTGACACTTCCCGTATCAGGCCCCTCCACCGTTCCATCCCTCAGGTCCACCCGCGTGTTGTGCATGGGGCAGATAACGGAGTTTCCGCTGACGATGCCTTCAGATAACGGGCCGCCTTTGTGGGGGCAGGCGTTTTCTATGGCAAGAACGCTTCCGTCGTAGAGGCGGAAGAGGGCCGCGCTCTCCGGGCCGAGGTTCACTATCCTGCTTCCCATTACCGGTATATCGGTTATCTTGCATACCCTGTAGAATATCACGGGCCTCCGTACGGCGTTATCTCGATGGGGGCGGAAAACACCTCCTCCGAATCCGGCCCTTCCCACGGGTCTTCTTTTCTTTTTCTGAGGCACTCGTCCATCCGTTCCTTAAGGCGCCTTCTCTCGCCGGCATCATCCACGACGGATTTTTTTATGCGCTCAAGTCCTACCCTTTTAACCCATGCGGAAGTCCTTTCTCCGTATCTTGCGTCCTCGCGGTAGAACTCAAGATACGCCATTGCAATCTCTATCACCTCTTCCCTGCCGGAAACTGCGCATAGAAGGTCCGAAACCCGAGCCTTAACGCCCGCGCATCCGGCGATGTAAACCTCCCATCCTCCCTCTATCCCGACTATGCCGAGGTCTTTTATGGAGGATTCCGCACAGTTTCGCGGGCATCCGGAAACCGACAATTTTACCTTCGCCGGGGTCAATACCCCTTCGAGGATTTTTTCGAGCGTGATGCCAAGGCCCATAGAGTCCTGCGTGCCGAAACGGCACCAATCATTTCCAACACAGGTCTTGACCGTCCTGAGCGCCTTTGCGTAGGCATATCCGGACTTCATCCCCAACTCCCCCCAGACACTCCTTAAGTCTTCCTTCCTTATCCCCAGAAGGGCTATCCTCTGGCCTCCCGTTATTTTGACGGCGCGGACGTTATATTTTTTCGCGGTCCCGGCGAGCCTCATAAGTTCGTCCGGTGTGGCCGCCCCGCCGTAGATGCGAGGTATAACCGAGAACGTTCCTTCTTTCTGGATGTTAGCATGGAGGCGTTCGTTTACATGGCGGGAGAAAGGGTCGTCTTTCGCTTCCCCGGGCCATGTCATCTGCACGTAATAATTGATGGCCGGGCGGCAGGTGCCGCATCCCTCCCCTTTCCAGCCCATCACCTCCATCGCCCGGCGGACGGTCGTCAACCTGCTTGTGCGTATCTCCTTTTTTACCTCCTCGTGCGTAAGTTCGGCGCAATCGCAGATAGGCTCCCCCTTTGTCCGCTGCATGAAGGAACTCCCGAGGACGGAGACGAGGAGCTCTTCTATAAGGGGAATACATCCCCCGCAGGACCCGCCCGCTTTTGTCTTTTTTGTAACGTCATGGCGCGTTGTAAGGCCGCCTTCGGCGATAGAATCCACTATCTCTTTTTTCGTAACGCCGTTACAGCCGCAGACGACCGTAGAAGGCGCCATCATGGAAATGGAAGCGGGCCCTGAGTGCCCTGTATCGCCTGACATGGGGTTTCCGAAAAGGAGGGCGGGGCGCTCCCCTCTTACGTCCACCTCGTCCTGCATCATCTGGAAGAACCTGGTGCAATCGTTGGTGTCTCCGAAAAGGATTGCGCCGGAAACTTTTCCGTCCCTCAAGACGAGTTTTTTATAGACGCCGCCTCCGCGGTCCGTGTAATAGATTTCGTCTTCCGGGCTGGCCCCCTTGAGTTCTCCGGCTGAAAACACATCCACGCCCGAGACCTTGAGTTTCGAGGAGACGACACTTCCGCGGTAACTCTTAAACCCGTGGCCCGTTATGTGATACGCGAGTATCCTGGCCTGTTCAAAGAGGGGCGCAATGAGGCCGTAGGTCTTCCCCCGGTGCTCCGTGCACTCGCCGACCGCATAGATGGACGGGTCGGTCAATGTCTGCATGTAGTCGTTTACGACGACACCCCGGTTGCAGTAAAGGTTGGCCCTCTCGGCGAGTGTCTTATTCGGGCGTATGCCGACAGCCTGTATTACGACGTCGCATCCGATGGCCGAACCGTCGGAAAACCTCAAACCCCCGACACTCCCGTCTCCGAGTATTTCCGTCGTAATGGTCGAGAGCCTGAACTTTATACCCCTTTTTTCGAGGCTTGCCTTGAGCATCTCCCCGGCGGTCTTATCCAACTGCATGTTCATCAGGTGCATCTGGTCGTGTATGACGGTTACGTCCATGCCGAGGTCAACCAAACCCCCCGCGGCCTCGAGCCCCAGTAACCCCCCGCCTATTACCGCGGCCCTTTTAAACCTCCTGGATGCCTCTTTTATCCTTTCGCAATCCGAGATGTCGCGGAAGGTGAGGACATTTTCAAGTTCTTGTCCGGGGATGTTCAATATTACCGCCGAACTGCCTGTCGCGATTACGAGGCGGTCGTAATCGGCGTATACTCCGCCGGAGGCGACAACCCTCCTTTGTCCCCTCCATATTTCGGAAACCTCTTTTCCGAGATGGAGCGTTATACCCCGTTCCCTATACCAGTCCTCATTGTTAAGGGTTATATCCTTTGCCGCCATCTCTCCGGCGAGGACCCTCGAAAGGAGCACCCTGTTATAATTCGGATGCCTGTCTGCCCCGAAGATAGTAATATCGTAGGTGGAAGGGGCGAGTTTTAGTATCTCCTCTATCGCCTTCATCCCGGCCATGCCGTTGCCTATCATGACAAGCCTTTTTTCTGTTCTTTCCATCGTTTTTGCGTTCATACGTGCTCCGTTCGCGCCTTATGCTCTAACAGCCGCTTTACTCGCGGTGTGGCAGTTTCTGCGGCCGGGTTAACGCCGTTGTCGCCGGTTTTTCACGTCTGCGTGAGGAGTAATCGGGAAAGCGCCCTGTCGTTGGGCCGGGACTGCGTCGTCGGGCGCCCGGCACTGAGGCTGCGGCAATGTGGCATTGTGCCCTGGATTGATTCTTTGCTGATTTAAAAATGCAAGACCCGTGCCATCCGTTTTTATCCGTATTTGCCGCGCCTTTTACGGTTAAAGAACGTCTTTTTGCCTAAAGATTGGGCATAATAACGCATCCGTGAGGAAACCTTGGGCATATGACATGTTTTTATCCCCATGGCTGCGGCGGGTTTTTTTTCTTTCCGGAAAGTCTTGGCACATTTTTGTGCTTGACATCAAGCGCATTGTTATCGAGATAAAACCCGTGAAAAAAATCCCCCAATTCCCCCAATTTTCCCTGCCGCAAAAATCCTTGACAAAAATCCTCAACTATAGTAGGTTTATATTCCTTAGAAATAATACTGCTTTCGCGACTGACGGAATCAAGGTGGGACACCACCGGGGAGCGGAAGCGCAGAGGCAGGTATAATACTGCATACTGCACACATCAGCCGACCGTCTGGGCAACTAAAACGAAAGCAGAGATTCACTACCTTACTTTCTTTTTTTGTTCAGGCGGTTTTTTATGTCTTAAGCACAAGACGTCTCGCGTGCTTCTTATCAATTGATATATAGGGACGGCGTTGTTGGTTACCAACACGCGAAAAACCGGAGATAAGTATGTCCATGAAGATTATTTATACGGCAACCGATGAAGCGCCCGCGCTGGCGACTTATTCCTTACTCCCTATCATCAAGGCGTTCACAGGGGCGGCCGGCATTGACGTTGCGACAGGGGATATATCTCTTGCGGGAAGGATTATCGCAAACTTCTCCGAAAACCTGACCGAGGGTCAAAGGATACCTGATTACCTGACCCAATTGGGCGAGCTGGCGACGACACCGGAGGCCAATATCATCAAACTGCCGAATATCAGCGCTTCCGTCCCCCAGCTGAAAGCCGCCATAAAAGAACTGCAGTCGCAGGGGTATAAAGTCCCGGATTATCCGGATGAGCCGAAAAACGACGCCGAGAAAGAGATTAAAGTTAGATACGGCAAGGTCTTGGGAAGCGCCGTCAACCCAGTCCTGAGGGAAGGGAATTCGGACCGCAGGGCGTCGGCCTCGGTAAAGAATTACGCGAAAAAGCACCCGCACAAGATGGGCGCGTGGAGCGCGGACTCGAAAACACATGTGGCGCACATGAGCGGCGGCGATTTCTACGGCAGTGAGAAGTCTACGACCGTCGCCGAGGCCGGAAACGTCAGGATAGAGTTCGTCGGCCGGGACGGAAAGACGGTAGTCCTTAAAGAAAAAACAAC
>JACRCB010000151.1 GCA_016219165.1 Deltaproteobacteria bacterium
AGGCGTGGAAAGGGAACATGGGCACCTTTATGGCAAAGGCGATGAAGAAAAAAACAAAGGCAAGGACCTGAACGTTGAACGGATAGCCCTTCGTCATCAGGACGGTCATGTCAAACGTGCCGCCTGCCCTGTAAAGCGCGACAATCCCGATGAGCATGAATAAACTCCCCGCAATCGTATAGACAAAGAACTTTATGGTCGCATAAATCCTGTTCGGCCCGCCCCAGATGCCTATCATCGCATACATGGGGACGAACATGACCTCCCAGAAAAGATAGAACAAAACCACATCGAGGGAGGAAAAAACCCCCATCATCGCGGTCTGCATGAAAAGGAGGGATATCATGAATTCCCTCACCTTCCTGTCTATGGCGGTCCATGACGCCAGGACGCATATCCAGCCGATGATGCCCGTCAGGAATACGAACAGCACGCTTATCCCGTCCACACCGAGGTAATACTGTGCGTTCAGGGAGGGTATCCACGAGTGCCTCTCGACGAACTGCATCGCGGGCAAAGTCCTGTCGAAGTTTAAGACGAGCGGGATGGTGAGGATGAAATCCATGGACGTAACGGAGAGGGTAAACCAGCGCGCGGCCCTGCCGTTTTTAAGAAGTAAAAGGAAAAACGCGCCGACGAGCGGCAGGAATATGATAATGGAAAGTATATGGTCTTTTATCAACGGTATATCGAATATATCCATCTCTTAGCTTGCCTCTCGAAGCCCTCTTTGCGAAAAATCTCCCGATGCCCAGCCCAAAAACTTTAAGTCCCGGCGAGAAAGCCGAAGGCTATCCCGCAACCCGGCTTAACAGGTGATTTACCGATTCATTCATTATAGCGAGAAAAGGCGCGGGCCTAAGCCCCACCAAGAACACAAAGGCGATAAATGCGAGCACCGCCACCGTCTCCCTGAAGTTTAAGTCCCAGACCTTATGGCGCGGGCCTTCCTCGCCGCCTCCCGAGGGTCCCCCGAGCGGCACGAAACTCAACCTCAGGAACATCCACACCATGTATGCGACCCCGGTCAATATCCCGATGGCGAGGAAGAACACAAGGGGCCTGTAATTTTCGTATGCGCCCAGAAGCACCAAGAGTTCCCCCATAAAACCGTTTGTCGTGGGGAACCCCACGGACGCGAGCGTTAATATAAAGAGGAAGAAGGCGTAAAACGGGACATACTTCGCTGCCCAGCCGTACCGCCTTAAGTCCCTTGTGTGGGTCCTCTCGTATATTATCCCCACGCAAAGGAAGAGGGCGCTCGTGGTGATGCCGTGGTTGAACATCTGGAGCATCCCGCCTTCGATACCGCGCTTGTTGAAGAGAAAGAGCGCAAGGGTTATGTACCCCATATGGCTTATGCTCGAATACGCAACGAGTCTCTTCATGTCGTCCTGCGCATAGGCAAGGAAGGCGCCGTAGATTATCGCTATGACCGAAAGGATTATGATGGGGGTCGAGAAAAACCGGGATGCCTCGGGGAACATCGGAAGCGAGAACCGGAGGAAACCGTAAGTGCCCATCTTAAGCAATACCCCGGCCAATATGATGCTTCCGGCCGTGGGCGCCTCTACGTGCGCATCGGGCAGCCACGTATGGAAAGGGAACATCGGCACCTTTATCGCAAAGACTATGAAGAAAAGGACGAATACAAAGGCCTGGAAGGGGAAGGCGTAATGCACCTCCGTCAGGGCCGGTATATCGAAGGTCCCCCCCCTTTGAAATAAACGGCGATGATGCCGACAAGGAGGAGTACGCTCCCGGCGAGTGTATAGAGGAAGAACTTAAGCGCCGAATATATCCTGCGCGGCCCCCCCCAAACACCTATTATAAGGTACATCGGAATCAGCATCGCCTCCCAGAACATGTAAAAAAGGAAAAAATCCAAATCGACGAATACCCCGAGCATCGCGCCCTGTATGACAAGAAGCGAGACCATGAACTCCCTTACCTTCTTTTCTATGGCCGTCCACGACGCCAGAACGCATACCCAGCCCACAAGGGCCGTCAAAAACACGAAGAGAACGCTTATCCCGTCCACACCCAGATAGTATTGTATGTTGAAAGAGGGTATCCACGAGTACCTCTCAACGAACTGCATCCCGTGGGCAGTTACATCGAAGGTGCAGACGACGGGGATTACGAGAATAAAATCTATGACGGTTACGGAGAGCGCAAACCAGCGCGCCGCCCTTTCGTTTTTCAGGAATAAAAGAACGAATGCCCCGATGATGGGGAGAAAGGTAATGACGCTGAGTATGTGGCCGCCGAAGAGCGGTACGGCGAAAATGTCCTCCATCCTTATCCTTTCAGGGTATCTATCTTGTCCGCGCTGAATACCCCCCTGCTCCTGACCAGTGCTATGAGTATTCCAAGCGCCACCGCAACCTCGGCCGCGGCGACCGTTATCGTGAATACGGCAAACACCTGCCCGCGAAGGTCTTTAAGGTAATAAGAGAATGCCGCGAGGTTGATATTCACGGAATTGAGCATCAACTCCACCCCCATGAGCATGATTATGATGTTCTTCCTTAAAAGCACCCCGGAAACCCCTATCATGAAGAGTACCGACCCCAATGCTATGTACCATGTGATAGGAACCATGTCTTTTCTCCGCACCGTCCTTGAAATCAAGCCGCCTCCAGCACCACTTTTGACAGGACTTCCTCTATAACATTCAAAGCCAACCCGCGTCGCCGCGAGGCGTGCGTGTCAAAAGTGGTGCTGGACGGGTTTCAATCCCACCTCTTTTTCGCCATCACTATAGCGCCGACCATCGCAACGAGCAGGAGTACCGATACAACCTCGAACGGCAAGAGATACTCCGTAAAAAGGGCCCTGCCGATGACCTCCACCTTCGTCTCCCCGCCCGCCCCCGGACCAAACCCCTCAAAACTCGTTCCGAGTATCACGAGGAGGAACTCAAACGTTATGACCGGGATTATGGCGTACATGAGCCATCTGTTCCTCGGCGGGAAGAACGCCTCCAGTTCCGCCTGCCTTATATCCAATATCATCACGACAAAGAGAAAGAGCACCATTACGGCCCCTACGTATACGAAGACCTGCACAACCGCAAGGAAAGGCGACCTTAAAAGGACGAATACGCAGGCCACCTGCAATAGGCACAGCATAAGGGCGAGGGCGCTCCTTACGGGGTTTCTAAAGAGGACGACACAGAGTGCGGACACTACCGCAACGGATGCGAATATGAGGAAGAATAATCTCTCCATTATTGCCTTTCAAACCACGGAGATTTCTCGTCGGAAAGGTCCGCCGCCACCTTTATGCCGCCCTTTCCCCTCTCAAACCTCGCCCCTACGACCACCCCCCCATCGAAACTCCACGGCACCTCTGCCGGACCGAGCAACTCCTCCCTGTCCAATAAGGCGCAACTTACGTCAGTGCATGCCCTTTCATAGTCCTTCCCGAGTCTCAGCGCAAACGTGGGGCAGGCATCCTCGCAGTAACCGCAGAAAAGACACCTCACCAGGTCCACCTTCCAGACCTTTGCGACCCTGTCGGCAATACCCCTGCCCGTATCGTCCTCCATGGGCACGACGGTTATGCATTTTGTAGGGCAGGCCCTCGCGCAGAGTTCGCATGCAACGCAGAGTTCCCTTCCCTTTTCGTCCCTGTTGAGCGTATGGACGCCCCTGTATCTGGGAAAGGGGACCCACTTCTCCGTGTCCGGATACCTCACCGTCACGCTCTTGGAGAGGTTATATCTCAGGGTGACCATAAGCCCCTTTATAAAATCGATAAAGAACGTCCTCCTGAATATATCGCGGATGCCGCACTCTCTTTTCTTTTCCATGTATTTACCCGCGCTCATATCCTCATAAACCCCGTAACGAGTATGTTCACCATGGAAAGCGGTATCAACACCCTCCACCCTATACGCATAAGCTGGTCGTAACGGTATCTCGGAAGGGTGAACCTTATCCACATGAAGGAGTAGATAAACACCGCCACCTTCCCTGCAAACCAGAAGAGCGGAATGACCGCGGCGAGTAAATTCAAGAACTCCGCGTTCCATCCCCCATTGACAAACATGGCTGTTTCGCCAGTGAGATGGAACGGCAGATTAAACGGGGGGTTCCAGCCGCCGAAGAAAAATATCACGGCGAGGACCGAGACCGTCACCATCGCCACATACTCCGCGAGCATGTAGTACGCGAACCTCATCCCGCTGTACTCCACATGGTAACCTGCCCCAAGGCTCCCCTCGTCCTCCGGCATGTCAAAGGGTATGCGGTTTGTCTCCGCAAAGCCCGCTATGATGAATATAATAAACCAGAGCGGCCCCACCGGGAGATAAAAGAAGTTCCAGTGGAGAAAACCCCCGCTCTGGCTCTTCACTATCTCAACGAGGCTTAAGGAGTTTGAGAGCATGACCACCCCTATGACGGCGAAACTCATCGCCACTTCGTAACTTATCATCTGGGCCGCGCTCCGAAGCCCCCCTAAAAGGGCGTATTTGCTGTTCGACGCCCACCCCCCGAATATTATCCCGTATATGCCGAGCCCGGATATCGCGAGTATATAGAGCACCGCGACGTTCATGTCGGATATATAAAGCGCAACTTCCCTGCCTGTAAAGGGAATCCGCACCTTGTCGCCGAACGGTATCGCAACGAAGACCGTAAAGGTGGGGACAAGCGTCATTATGGGGGCGAGTCTGAAGAGCCACTTGTCCGCCTTTTCCGGCACGATATCCTCTTTCAAAAGCATCTTTATCATGTCGGCTAAAGGCTGCAACACACCGTGCGGACCGACCCTGAAAGGCCCGAGCCTTACCTGTATGTGGCCGGCGACCTTCCTCTCGAGCCATGTAAGCGGGATTGGGAGGGCAAAAAGGACAGACCCTACCACAAAGACCTTTATGAACATTATTGCAAGTTCCAATATGAGCGCGCTGTCGAGCATCTTTTGTCAGGGGAAAATTTTTTCAGAGAATTTTCCCAACCCCTTATCCCTGTCTTAACAGGGACAAATTCCGCAGTATACGGCCATCTTTCAAAGACTTTTAAATCTTAAACAATCCCCCGCGGGAACCTTGACGGGAAAAAACGTCTGCGGCGGCTACCCCCTCTTCCTTCCCCACATATAATTGAGCATGTCCATATACCTGGTGTTCATCCCCCTCACTATCGCGTGGACGGTATATATAATGTTCTTCATCAATTTATAGATAATCCATGGGTTTTTCTCCACAAGGCTCTCGAAATCACTCCTCTCCACCACGAAAACCTCGATATCCGAGATTGCGACGACCGTTGCGCTCCTGGGGCGCCCGTCCAGAAAACTCATCTCTCCGAATATATCCCCGTCCCTCATTACAGTAAGGGTAAAGAGCTGCCCGTCCGGGGCGGTCTTGCATGCCTTTACCTCACCCCTTCGAAGGATGTAGAGGCTTTCGCCGTCCTGGGTCTCCGTGAATACCACATCTCCGGGTTTGTACTCCTTTTTCCTGAGTATCTTTGCGGTCTCCTCGAGTTCTCTGTCGTTTAGGTCCGCAAAGAAGGGTATGCCTACAAGTGTCTTGGGGTCGACCATCTTTAAACCACCTCCCGGAAGCCACGCACAGAGGCGTGGTTCTCAGTATTTAAACCCGCGCCCAGCACCACTTTTGACAGAACTTCCTCCCCGCGTCGCCGCGAGGCGTGCGTGTCAAAAGTGGCGCTGGACGCGCCGTTTTTCAGAAAGACGAATGGACCGTTATATTCACCCTCGCAACCGTCTCGCCCCTCTTAAAAAACCTGTTCGCCGGCGCCTTTTCGAAGTTCTCCGGTATAAATACCACCTCTTTGGGCGTTCCCTTCTTTACCCTCACGGAAAACACGGCCCCGGATTCCCTGCCATTCACCATAACTCTACTTCCGTCCTCCACCCCGAGTTCATCCGCGAGGATGGAACTTATCTCGATTACAGGCTCCATCAAAAGCCCCCGGAGTATCTCGGACCTCCTCGAGAGCCTTCCCGAATGGAAAAGGTGGTTGCCCGTTATAAGATAATAAGGATAGGAGGTGTTTTTCCCAAGGTCCGAAACCGCTTCCTTGACCTCTTCGAATTCTTTAAGGGTATTCCCCGAACCCTTTACCATAACCCCGTTGGAATCGTTCAGGCCGGGGAAAATCCCTTCGTACGTCTTTAACCCCCCTCTTATCTCCTCGAACACCCTTTGAGGGTCCGCCCCGGTAAAACCCGGGGCTATGGAAGACCCTATCGCGGATATTATCTCAAGGTCCGTCTTTGCCTCGCCCTTGGGGGAGAGGAGAGGTTCTGCCGCCTGAACCCTTCCTTCCTGGTTGGTGAATGTTCCGGCCTTTTCCGCAAAAGAAGCGCCCGGCAGGACCAGGTCGGATATCTGCGCGGTCTCCGTCATGAACATATCCTGATAGACGAGGAATCCGGCCCTCGACAACGCCCGTGCTGCAAACGCCCTGTCAGGGTACATGGAAAGAATATCCTCGCCTATTATATAGAACGCGTCAGAGGCTCCTTCATTGGCCCTTTCGAGCATCCCGTCCACCCCGAGCCCCTTCTCTTTAACCTCCCCGTAGCCCGGGCCGAACAGGGGATGCACCCCCATATCCCATGCGCCCCTCTGATTGCTCCTATCGAGCAGAGGCAGTATCTCCAACTGTTTGCCGAGGGTCTTCAAGATTGCGCCCAACAACCTCAATCCGAGGATACCTTCTCTGAACCTCAGGAAATCAACGCCGGCCAATATGCTTACGGACGCCGAACCCCGTAACACCCCGGCAAGGGATTTGATGTCAGAGACTTCAACGCCCGACACCTGGCCCAGCCCTTCCACCGTTTTACCCTTAATGCCGTCTATGCCCGGCGTGCCTTCAAGCCTTTCGGGATAATCCATGTAGAGGGAAAGGGCCGTGGCGTTTAAAAGGCTCCCGAGCCTTCCCGGAAGGTGCCTTATGCTCATGCGGCTGGAACTATCGAGTTTCATGGCCCTTGAAGAGGCTATGATAACGCTGTTCCTCTTCGCCGCCGTGGTGTATCTTACGATATAGTCCGTCACTGGATTCTCATCCGATATCTGAGCGCCCGCTATAAAGACGCAATCCGCCTCCATCGCCCCGTAAATACCCGTGCCTCTTCCGGGTATGCCGGCCGCGGAGATAAAGGCGGCGGAGGCATTTTCGTTCCATCTCGACGTGGAATCGAGATTCGGACTATTAAATACCGAACGCACGAGTTTCTGGAAGAGGTAGAGTTCCTCGTTCGTAAGGCGCGCGGAGGCGACCCCGAAAACCTTCTTTGGGTCGGCCCTCGTGAACTTCTCCCTTATAACCCCGAGCGCCTTATCCCATGAGACCTCTTTAAATACCCCCCCTACCTTTAAAAGCGGCGTTTTGAGCCTCTCCTTGCTGTTCAGGAAATCATACCCGAACCTTCCCCTCGCGCACATCATCCTTCCGTTAAACCCGCTTCCCAACCGGGCGATACTCCTTACAACCACGCCGTCCCTTTCCTGTATCGTCATCCTGCATCCAGTCGCGCAGTAAGGGCAAACGGTCTTTGCGCTCTTCAAGTCCCAATGCCGGGCCTTGTACCTGTAGGGCAGTCTCATGAAACACCCGACCGGGCAAACCTCTATGCACATGCCGTCATGGTCGCAGTCAAGGTACGACCGTACGAAACTGGTCATCTCCTGATGCGCTTCCCTTCCGATAACGCCGAGAACAGCCTTGCCCACAACCTCGCTGCAGACCCTCACGCACCTCATACAGTGGACGCATCTATTGGAGTTCTTGACGATGACAGGGCTTAAGATATAGTCCTTTTCATGGAACCTTATCTTTTTCTCGGTGAACCTGCCCTTCCTGGGGCCGAACTTCCAGACCATGTTCTGGAGTTCGCACTCACCCCCCTTGTCGCAGACCGGGCAATCGAGCGCATGGTTTGTCAGGACAAATTCGAGCATCGCGCCCCTTGCCGCGATAACCTGGGCGGAATCGGTCCTGACGTTCATATCGGCCATGACCGGTGTGATGCACGAGGGCTGGAGTTTTTTCTGCCCCTCGATTTCAACAAAGCATATCCTGCAACTTCCGACCCCGGAGAGGTTTTCCTGATAGCAGAAGGTCGGGATTTCGTAACCCGCCTCCCTTGCGGCATCGAGGATGAGGGTCCCCTCTTTAACCGTAACCTCTTTCCCGTTGACCTTCAATGTGACAAACTTCTCTCCGTTCATTCCCAGACCCCAATGGCGCCGAACCCCCCGCGGGCAGCGCACCTTTTATTCTCGACGTGGTATGCGAATTCGTCCCTGAAATTCTTCAACGCCCCCCGAAGCGCCATCACCGCGCCGTCTCCGAGGGGGCAGAAAGTCCTGCCGAAGATATTCGCGCACACGCCTTCAAGCAGTTCCACATCGCCGGGTTTCCCTTCTCCGTATTCGATGCGCTTTAATACCTCCGTCATCCAATGCGTCCCCTCCCTGCAGGGCGTGCATTTACCGCAGGATTCGTGGCTGAAGAACCTGTTTATTATGTAAGCGGCCTTCACCATGCAGGTAGTATCGTCCATCACTACCACCCCCCCGCTTCCGAGCATGCTCCCTATCTTTGCCAGGGAATCGAAGTCCATCGGCACGTCGAGTTCCTTTTCAATGAGCATGGGCGCGGTCACCCCTCCCGGGATTACCGCCTTGAGATTCCTTCCCCCTTTTATCCCTCCCGCATGGTTATAGACTATCTCCCTTAAGGGAGTGCCCATCGGGAGTTCATAGAGGCCGGGCCGGTTCACATGGCCGCTTACGCAGTAAAGTTTCGGGCCCGGGCTTTTTTCGGAGCCCATGGAAGAAAACCACTTCGGGCCGTTTAAGATTATCGATGGTATGCATGAAAGCGTTTCAACGTTATTTATGACCGTGGGCTTGCCGTAAAGCCCCCAGACCGCCGGGAAAGGCGGCTTCTTCCTCGGCTGGCCCCTGAATCCCTCTATGGACTCAAGGAGCGCCGTCTCCTCCCCGCATATATAAGCGCCGAAACCGCGGTGGACATAGATGTCGATGGAAAAATCGCTTCCGAGTATGTTTTTGCCGAGCAATCCCTTCTCGTACGCCTCTTTTATCGCCTCCCACAGCCTCTTTGCGCCGAATGCGAATTCCCCCCTTATGTAGATGTACGCGGAAATCGCGCCTATCGCATAACTCGCTATAATCATGCCCTCCAGGAGGAGATGGGGGTCATACTCTATAATCCCCCTGTCTTTGAAGGTTCCGGGCTCGCCCTCGTCCGCATTGCAGCAAAGGTACTTCGGGTAGACCTCTTTCGGTATGAAACTCCATTTGAGCCCCGTGGGGAAACCCGCCCCGCCCCTGCCCCTCAATCCAGAATCCTTTACCATCTGGATGATATGGTCGTGCCCCAGTTTGAGCGCCTCTTTCACGGCGCGGTACCCGCCGCCGGCGATATAATTATCAAGCGTATGGCCGCCGGGGTTATTAAGATTTTTCAGTAAAATCTTCTCCATCGCGTTTACTTCAAACCGTCCAATATCTCGTTTATCCTCTCTTCGGTGAGATTTTCATAATAATCCTCGTCTACCTGCATCATGGGGGCCGTGGCGCAGCTTCCGAGGCACTCGACCGTGGAGAGCGTGAACCTTTTATCCTGTGTTGTCCCGCCAGTTTTTATCTTTAAGAGCCTTTCTATGAAATTTACGATATGCCCGGCGCCCAGAAGCGAACAGGAAAGGTTTGTGCAGACCTGTATATGATGCCTTCCCACGGGCTTCCTTACATTGTACATGGTGTAAAAGGCGCCGACCTCCTCAACCTGAACAGGGTTAACACCGAGAAGGCTTGCGACATCGCTCATGTCCGCCTCTGTAATATGGCCGGCCTCGCGCTGGATTATCTGGAGGGCGGCCATGCATGCGGACCTCAAGTTCTTGTAGTTCCTCAAAACGCCCCGGATTTCTCCTCTTACCTTCTCAGAAAGCACCTGACACTCCTATCGGGGAACCTCCGCCTGAACGATGCCGGAAAGGGGCCGGAAAGGGGCCGGAAAGGGCAAGGCACATACCCCGCCGGCAGGTTTACAATAAGGTTTCCGCCCGCTCATTTGTCGCACTCGCCGAAGACGGGGTCCAGGCTCGATATTACCGCTATGATGTCCGCAAGATACCCCCCCCTCGAAAGATGGTCCATCGCATAGAGGTTTACGAAAGTCGGGACCCTTATCTTAACCCTCATGGGCTTTTCACTCCCGTCGCTTACGATATAGAAACCGAGTTCCCCCTTCGGCGACTCCACCGAGGAGTAGACCTCGCCCTTCGGGACCGCGAAACTTTGGCTGTAGTATTTGAAATGGTGTATGAGCGCCTCCATATTGGAAAAGACATCCGGCTTCAAGGGGGGCACTATACCGGGCAAGGCGGCGTTGAACTCACCCTCGGGCATCTCTTTAACCGCCTGCTCTATGATGCGCACCGACTGGCGCATCTCCTCCACCCTTACCATGTAACGGTCGTAACAGTCCCCGGCAGATCCCACCGGAATGTCGAAGTCGAATCTGTCGTAGACAAGATACGGCTCGTCCCTTCTTAAATCCCACTTGACCCCGCTCGCCCTCAATATCGGCCCGGTAAGCCCCAGGTCTATCGCGTCCCGGGCGGATACGGCCCCTACCCCCTTATTCCTCGCAAGCCAAATCCTGTTTGTGGTCAAAAGTCTTTCGTACTCGTCTATCCTGGCCGGGAGGATATTACAGAGTTCGAGGCAGTTTTTCTTGAATCCAGGGGTGACGTCGTATCTCACCCCGCCTATCCTTAAGTAACTGAGCGTCATCCTCGCGCCGCAGAGCATCTCGAAGAGGTCCAGTATCCTCTCCCTTTCCCTGAAGGCATATAGAAGAACGCTCATCGCCCCCAGGTCCGCCCCCCATGCGGCAAGGCAGAGAAGGTGGCCGGCGATCCTCGAAAGTTCCGCGGCCATAACCCTTATGTACTTCGCCCTCTCGGTCGTCTCTATGCCGATGAGTTTCTCTACGGCCTGGACGTAGGCGAGGTTATTGGACATCGCGCACATGTAGTCCAATCTGTCCGTGTACGGGACGAACTGGGGATAAAAGATGTTCTCCGCTATCTTCTCCGTGCCCCTGTGAAGGTAGCCTATGTCCGGGTCCGCCTTAAGGACCTTCTCTCCCTGAAGGCCGATAACGAGGTGGAGCACCCCGTGGGTGGAGGGGTGCTGGGGCCCGAAGGAGAGCGTCATCTCCTTTGTGGTCACGGGCTCTTCGTTTACGTTTATATTTTTTTCTTCAGCCCTGTCAGCCATATATGCCGGGATAAGAGGAATCTTTGCCGAAACAATGCTTAAGGAAGTTCTGAAAAAGTATCTTGAGAGAACCCGACCCATCCTTTGGATGGGTTCCCCGTAAAAAGGTTCTCTCAAACTCTCTCCAAAAACTTTCAGTTCTAGTGGGCACAGCCCACTCTAAAAGTCTTTGAAAGGGGCTTGGGGGAAACCTTTCTACAGAAAGTTTCCCCCAAAAATGCTTTTTTCAGAGGTTCCTTAAACTGGTTCAACGCTGGATTCGGCGCAAGGTTAAGCGCAATCCCGCGGAATCCTTCCCTCCTACTTTTTTTTCTCCTCGCCGTAGGGGTTATACTGGTCTTTATATCCCTTTAAA
>JACRCB010000154.1 GCA_016219165.1 Deltaproteobacteria bacterium
ATACGGTAATCTGGCTTAAACAAGGAATCGAGGGGGACGACACCGACGGTCATGTGGATGATGTCGTCAGGTTCGCTGGCAAAAACAGGGTCCTTTGCGCCCTTGAAAGCAACAAAAAGGACAGGCATAATTACGAGGCCTTGCGACATAACTATAAACTCCTTAAAAAGGCGAGAACCTCCCGAGGCGAGAGGTTGGAAATAATAAGGCTGCCGATGCCTGACCCCGTGATATTCCCGAAAAGGCCTTTTGCCGGGCCCCGCCTCCCCTTAAGTTACGCCAATTTCTATATAGGCAACGCCTGCGTCATCGTCCCTGTCTTTGGATGCAAGACGGACGACGCGGCCCTGTCCATAATCGAGGAGGCTTTCCCAGGAAGAGAAATAGTCCCGGTGTATTCCGTGCCGTTTGTGTACGGCGCCGGGGCGATACACTGCGCGACTCAACAGCAGCCTGAACCTTGAACAAAGACGGCGTTTTTCATTTAAGCAGGGCCTGTCAGGAAAAGATAAAAATAGATCTGTCCCTTGCGAGAAGGCATATAAAGGGGGGTGATTAGGATGTCCGTAAAGACTCTGAGCATACGCATGAACGAGAACGACTACCGTTCCCTCGTCTTGCTTGCAAAAGAAGAAAAGGAAGACGTATCAAAGACAGTGCGGGAGCTTGTCGGGCTTGGGCGTACGATGCTTGCTATGGAAAAATACAAGAGCGGAGAGGCGTCGATAGAAAAGGCCGCGCGCATAGCGGGCGTGTCCATCTCGAAGGTGCTCGACATCATGAAGGAGCACGGCGTTACAGCGAACCTTGAGGAGGAAGACTATCTGCAGAGCTTGAAGACGATAAGGAAGGTGTGGCGGTAAAAATAATGGCGGGCCGAGCCCGGCCTATAGGGTTTATGTTTTCCCCTATGTTTTCCGCTATATTTATACATCGCAACAAGTAGCTGTATTATTTGAGTTTTTTGCGTTCGTTTTCCGTCCGGCTCGGGAGCCAGTTAAATCAAGGGGTTAGCCCTGAATAGGGTTGCCCCTTTTTTATTGATTATACTATGGTTGTAGCGTAAAGTGTCTTAAAAAGATATTTTACATCCGGTTCGGTCGAAGGATAATGGGGTGGGAATAAAACTTTCAAGACACGCAAGAAATAACATGCGCTTATATGGCATACTTGAGGCCGAGATATCGGAATCCATCCAAAATCCAGACCATCGGGAGAAGGAAGGCGAAAAGATCGTTGTCTTGAGGAGTTTTCGGAGGCGATTTTACGGCTTCCCGCTTAAAGTCGTCTGCAGGAAAGAAGGCAATGAATTTTTCATTATAACGGCTTATCCATTAAAGAAATCGTACAGGAGGAAGATATGAAAGTTCAATACGATAAAGCCGCAGACGCGGCGTATATACAGCTATCCTCGAAACATCCCGAAGGCGCCGTAGAGATTAACGAGGGGATCATACTTCATACTACCGAAAAGAACGAGATTGTCGGAATTGAAATTCTTGACGCGAGCAAAAGATTTCCTGTCAGGAATCTCTATAAGCTGGAAGTGGCGGTGTAACCATAGGATGTTCCGGCGGGTTCAGGTTTTCAACCTGGACCCCGGAGATTAGTAATTCTCACCGTGAAGCGCATGCCATCAACGAGGATACCGGTTGGAGCGGAGCGCGGCGCATATTATCTGACCTTTACGGTCAGAAATTGGTATTATCTTTTTGACAGATAGAGATGGTGGGCGGTGCCCGCCATTTCCATTTAAAGTCCTCCCTCACTCCGCCCCTCTTATCTTCTCCGCCGCCCGTCGTCTCGTCGGGTCAAAATAGGGGAAATCTAGGAACAACCCCCGTATTTTGATAGGCAACTTACTCGGCGATTTTATATAATCCCCCCCATAAAAAACCTGTCAATGCCCCCCAAGATATGGTATATCTACCTCCCTGCGGAACATGGCCTTCTCATTCGAACTCATAAAAACCGACCCCATTGGCGCAAGGCGCGGGAAGCTCACGACCCCGCACGGGGTCGTAGAGACCCCTGTTTTCATGCCCGTGGGCACGCAGGCAACGGTCAAGGCAATGACCCCTGAGGAGTTGACCTCCATAGGGGTGAAAATTATACTCTCAAACACGTATCATCTTTATTTAAGGCCGGGCCACGAGGTAATAAGAAAACTCGGCGGGCTCCATTCTTTCATGAACTGGAACGGGCCTATCCTCACCGACAGCGGGGGTTTTCAGGTTTACAGCCTCGCGCCATTACGGAAAATCAGCGAAGAGGGGGTTACCTTCGCCTCCCACCTCGATGGAACAAGGCATTTCTTGAGCCCGGAGAAGGCGATGGAAGTCCAGGAATCGCTCGGCGCCGATATAATAATGCCGTTGGATGACTGCACTCCCTATCCGTGCGAGAGAGGTCTCGCAAAAGAATCCATGGAACTTACAATCGGGTGGGAATTGAGGTCAAAGGCCGCGAGGAAACAGAGCAATCAGGCGCTCTTCGGCATAGTGCAGGGCGGGATGTACGCGGACCTGAGGAAGGAATGCGCCGGGAGGCTCGTGGAAACTGGGTTCGACGGATACGCAATCGGCGGAGTTTCCGTGGGCGAGGAAAAACCCCTCATGTACGAGACCGTGGAATCCACAACGCCGCATCTGCCGGAGGACAAACCGAGGTATCTCATGGGGGTCGGAACCCCCGAGGACATGGTCTTTTCGGTTGAGAAAGGGATTGACATGTTCGACTGCGTCCTGCCGACCCGGTCGGCAAGGAACGGAACCCTCTTTACAAGTGACGGAAAATTGGTTATAAAGAATAGAATTTATGCCGGGGACCCCTCGCCCGTGGACGCCTCTTGCGGATGTTACACGTGCGCCAATTATTCAAGGGCGTATCTGAGGCATCTTTACATGAGCAACGAGATCCTCGCGGCGCGCCTTAATACGCTCCATAACCTCCATTATTACATGACGCTTATGAGGGGGATGAGGGATGCGATAGAGGCCGGGAGTTTTGAAGGGTTCAAAAAAGGGTTTCTTTTAAGGTTTGGAAAAAACACGGAGCAATAGAAAGGGAGGCGGCGATGTTATATTTTTTTCCGGCGGCAATAGCGAACGCCGAAGACGGCCTGGGCGGGATAGCGAGCGCGTTCGGCGGGTTATCGAGTACGCTCGGCGGATTTCTTCCGTTTATCGTCTTGATACTCATATTTTATTTTCTCCTTATCCGTCCGCAGCAAAAGAGCGCGAAACAGCATGCGGAGATGCTTAGAAAAATCGCGGACGGCGACAACGTCGTTACGAGGGGCGGTCTTTACGGAAGGGTCGTAAATGTCAAAGAGGATGCCCTCACGCTCGAGATAGCGAGCAACGTAAGGGTGAAGGTCGACAGGAACGCAATCCAGACGGTGAAGGGCAAGGAATCCTCTCAGTAATATAAAACCGGAGGCAGCCCGGCCCCTTTTTTGTCCGGGCGCCCGCCCAGCACCACTTTCCGGCGCGAACGCCGGTTTTTCAGAAGAGTCAATAACGGAAAGTGGTGCTGGGCCCGGAAAAGTTTTCCTCATGAAAAACGGAGCAGCGTTGTGAAGAGCATATTCTGGCGGTGCGTCTTGCTCGGGGGGTTCACGGCCCTCGCATTGGCGCTATTCCTCCCTTCCACACCCCTTTCCGAAAGGCTTCCTCTCTCATGGGCCGCGAAGATACCCA
>JACRCB010000153.1 GCA_016219165.1 Deltaproteobacteria bacterium
CATGCATCCCATGCGCTTATGGGCGTAAGGAGCGCATGGAAGAATATGTAAGAGGCCTGCGAGATGACGACCGCCGAAAGGAAGGCCGTGTAAGGCCAGTTGCTGTCCCCCGGCGGAGGCGGGTTCATCATGGCTGGACACATGGCGGCCGCCCTTTCTCCTATCGGGGATAAAAGGATTAAGGCCGCAAGAAAAATCCACGGCGGCATTATACTCCAGATATTGAACGGAATATGGAGCAGGGAATAAAAGAACATCTGAAGGGATACGATGCCCAGTCCGAGCATAAAGGAAAGCGCAAGCCTGAGGGGCCAGTCAAAGTCCGCCTTTCCCCCTTTATCAACATACTGGAGCAGTATAATGCCCGGCAGGACGAATGTGCCCACACCCATTGCCAGCAAAGCCGATTCCTTAATCACCTTTTCCCCTCTCCCCCGACGGCATAAATAGCCTGGTATCCGCCGCTCTTATCCGTATTCTGGTAAACCTTTTTGGAAAACGGAAGGTTATTGACGGCATGTTCGATATCCGGCATTAAAGAACCTTCGGGGATGTAAAACATTAGGTATCCGCCCTTTCCAAGTTCCTCCATCTTCACCTCTTTACCCGGGTCGACCACGGAGACCTGGCGCGGGTATAGATAATATTTGACCTTGTAGGAATAATATGAACCCGCTCCGCCCGCAACGGGGTTAAAGAAATATACTGTGCCGTCGGCTGGTATTACGTCGACGGCTTTCCTTGCGAGATTGTATATCGGGCCGTCGGTTGACATCTTTTTCTCGTCATAACTCATATTCAAAAGAAGGGGGGTCTGTTTCATCGCAATACCTTCTTTTTTGATGGCCGGCATACCTCCCAAGAGCCAGATGGATAGGAGGAATATCCCGGCGATGTAGTCTTTGCAGCGCCTTGCCAATTCAATCGCAGTTCTTTTTCCCATAGACAAACCGCCTCTCACCTTTTAATCGCCAGCAAGAAGCTGTTAAACCCGAACTGAAATTTTTTATACCTGCCTATGCTGAAACCGGTATTCTGACATAAAGAATAAATATCTTTCTCTTCCCAGTATTTTTTATGGTCGGCTATTTCGTCGCGGCTTATGATTCCGAGTCTGAATGCGAGGAACTCCAGAATTGATTTGGCGGCCGGTGTCGGAACCGTCATCAAAAGCCGGCCCCCCTGCTTCAATACTCTATGAATCTCTACCATAACAGATTCGGGATATTCCAGATGCTCCAGGACAGCCATCATTGTCACCATGTCGAAGGATTCGTCTTGAAATGGCAATGTATCGGTAAACTGCCATTTATACAGCTTGATGTTACCTCTGGATACGGCCCCGACCTTCTTATCTATCCCAACCCCTTCACGGATACGGCCGGCAATCGAAAATAAGAAGTCTGCCTCCACCCCGCAGCCTACATCCAACAGATTGCAGCCACGGTGCAAATAGGCCCTTACTTTTCGAATGCGCATATGACGCAAAAGGGGTTCCAGAAAAGGCATAGTCTGCCGGTTATTTAAATAGATTATATTTTAAGATGCAGTAGACAGCCCGGATGCCGTCTTTCCAGTTAATTTTTTTGCCTTCGCTGTAACTCCTTCCGGAATACGAGATACCCACCTCATATATCCTGACATTGAGGCTCGCTACCTTTGCGGTAATCTCCGGCTCAAAACCAAAACGGTCCTCCTCGATAGTAATCCTCCGGAGCACGTCCTTTGTGAAAACCTTATAACAGGTCTCCATATCGGTTAGGTTGAGATTTGTGAACATGTTAGAGAGGAGGGTAAGGAATTTATTGCCCGCCATGTGCCAGAAGTAGAGAACCCTGTGCGCCTCCCCGCCCGCGAACCTGGAGCCGTAGACCACGTCCGCCTTGCCGTCGAGGATGGGGTTTAGGAGTTTAGGGTATTCACCGGGGTCGTACTCCATGTCGGCGTCCTGGATTATGACTATATCGCCCGATGCCTCTTCGAAGCCCCTTCTTATGGCGGCCCCCTTGCCCATATTCCTCTCCTGAAATATCAGCCTGATACTGCAGTTGCCAATGGCGCTCTGCCGCGCGACAATTTCTTTTAACAGTTCTCCGGTGCCGTCCGTGGAACCGTCGTCGACAACGACCAATTCCGAGGGGATGCCGGTCTTAACGACCTTTTCGACGGCCTTGTCTATAAAGGCCCTTTCGTTATAGACCGGCATAACCACCGATATTCTTACCTGACCCGCCCTGCCCATTTAAGTTTCATCCTCTTCTTATCTTGCATCTCTTTTCAAAAAATTTTCAAAATATTCGATGGTTTTTTTCAACCCCGCGTCGATTGGAACAGACGGCCGCCAGTTAAGTTTTTCTTCCGCCAGGGTTATATCGGGTTGCCTTTGCATGGGGTCATCGGGCGGGAGCGGTTTAAAGACTATCTTCGATGCCGAGCCGGTCAGTTCGATAATTTTCCGGGCAAGCGAAAGGATGGTCAATTCATGGGGATTGCCGAAGTTTACAGGCCCTATAAAGCCGTCGGGGCCCGCCATCAACCTTACGAGCCCTTCCACGAGGTCGCTTACATAACAAAAACTCCTTGTCTGCCTTCCCTCGCCGTAAACGGTTATATCCTCTCCCCGAAGCGCCTGCACTATGAAGTTACTTACAACCCGGCCGTCATTGGGGAGCATCTTCGGCCCGTAGGTATTGAAGATCCTTGCCACCTTTATCCGCAGCCGGTGCTGGCGGTGGTAGTCGAAGAAGAGCGTTTCAGCGCATCTTTTGCCCTCGTCATAGCAGGACCTCGGCCCGACGGGGTTTACATTCCCCCAGTATGCCTCGGTCTGGGGATGGACCTTCGGGTCCCCGTATATCTCGCTGGTAGAGGCCTGCAATATCTTAATCTTGAGGCGCTTTGCCAGCCCGAGCATGTTGATGCTTCCGTGGACCGAGGTCTTGGTCGTTTGCACCGGGTCGAACTGATAGTGTATCGGGGACGCCGGGCAGGCAAGGTTATAAATCTCGTCGACCTCCACAAAGAGGGGTAAGCATATATCATGGCGTAGCACTTCAAAATACGGGTTATCCATAAGGTGGACGATGTTCACCTTGCGGCCCGTGTAGAAATTATCCACGCACAGAACTTCCTCTCCGCCGTTAAGAAGCCTTTCGCAGAGATGCGAACCTATGAAGCCCGCTCCGCCCGTTACAAGTATCCTCATTGTCATTCACCCCTTTTCTCGATAGGCCATTTTTTGTAAACTTGTGCCGGACTCGTTTCAGCATTGTTTCTGCAAAGGGCTTGTTGAACTTCAGCCGGAAACTCTCATATCTTTTAGATCTGAAGGTTTTTGAAAGGGGTTCGGGAGAAACTTCTTACAGAAAATCTTACCTCCCATCAGTCCTTCAAGACGAGTTCTTTGGCGCTTATTGAATATCTTTTCAGCCATTCCCCGACCGTCTTTACCGGCACCCTGCGGCTTTTCCGGATTTCCTTCCTCTTTAATAACATGGACGGAATCTTTCCGATAGCGGAAAAATACGCCTTCAAGAGTATAAAAAAGAGGCCCATGAGAGACCCCTTCTCTTTAAGCCTTGCCCCGGGGCCTTTGCCGGAAAAAAGGCCGTAGGCATGGACACTGTAACGCCAGAGCGTATAAAAGGGCGTAAGCAGGAGATACCTTGTAGGGAGGATTTTGAGCGTAACCCATATGCGGTTTCTCTCGACGAGAAAGGCCTTAAAGGGAGAGAACCCCCCGGCCGTGCCCGAGTAATAATGGTAGACGACGGCGTCCGGGACCGAGAGCGTTTTCCATCCAACGAGGCGAGCCCTAAGCCCCAAATCCGTATCCTCGCAGTATGCGAAAAAGTCCTCGTCGAAAAGTCCTACACTGTCGAGCATCTCTTTTTTATAGAGGGCGCAGCATGCGCTCGGTATGAAGACCTCCGCCGGTTTATCATACTGGCCAATGTCTTTTTCAAGTCTGCCCCTGCCCCTTGCGCTCCCGTCGGGATAGATGAGGAGCCCTCCCACGGAGTCTATTCCGTCCTTTTTTTCCATGGAGAGTATTTTCGGGGCCCACATGGCCGCGTCCTTTCCGGAGTGTTGCGCCGCGTTCATAAGGCTAATCAGGAAATCGTCTTTGAGTTCCGTGTCGTTATTGAGCGTAAGTATGAAACCGCCTCTGGAAATCCCTATGCCTCTGTTATTCCCCGCGGCAAAGCCGAGGTTTTCTCCGTTTTCGACGAGACGCGTCTCGGGGAAGTTCTTCCTTACGAATTCAATTGAGCCGTCCGTTGAGCCGTTGTCCACGAATACAACCTCGAAAGAAGGGAAGGATTGTTTGTACACGGACTCAAGGCATTTTTTCAGGAACCTTATGCCGTTAAAGTTGACTATGATTATGGAGACGATGGGCTCAGGCAAATTGAATTCCTCCCGTGCAACATTTATTGGACCGACGGTATCCTTTAGCGGCGGAGAAGTTTGAATCTATCTATATTTTCACGCAATATAAAGTAGATTATAAGTTTCAGATAAAGCCTTATACTGCAGGGAATCCTCAAAAACACCCC
>JACRCB010000152.1 GCA_016219165.1 Deltaproteobacteria bacterium
GATGCCTTGGAGCGGGAAGAGGGTTTCCACGAAATAATGATCCGCTGCGGCATGCCTCCAAGATGCTCGCTGGGCTATTAATTTGTACCGGTTTTAACATACATCTCAAAAATTGGGCTTATAGAGAATAAAGAAAAAGATATATACGAAGCCATAGAGGTTATTTATAATTTAAGGGATAAATGTGTCGGCCAGGGCGTTCCTTCAGAAAAAAATGAGGCAAAGGACCTGGCCGCGCACCTTAAAACGCTTCTCTCAAAGTTTCATTACGGGCTCGACAATCCCGACTATAACTACGTCATACGGTCGAGCCGCCCGCGGGATTCAAGGAACGAATACTGCCACTGGTATGTGGCGATAGTGCCGAGGATTACAAAAGCCGCCGGATTTGAACTCGGAAGCGGGATGTACATAAACACGAGCCTCCCGGAAGAAAACGCGGAATTCCTCAAGTCTTTAGACATCCCAAACTTATGAAAGAACGGAAAAACCCCTTCCCGACGGTTGATGTCATAATAGAATCAGGAGATAATGGGGTGGTGCTTATCGAGAGGAAAAACCCCCCTTACGGATGGGCCCTCCCCGGGGGGTTTGTGGATACGGGGGAAACCCTGGAGGACGCGGCAAGAAGGGAGGCAAGGGAAGAGACCGGCCTCGATGTGAGACTCCGCACCCAGCTCCATGCCTATTCCGGCCCGCAAAGAGACCCGCGGTTTCATACCATAACGGTCGTGTTTGCGGCAGAGGTTTCAGGGGGCGCTCCGAGGGCGGGAGACGACGCGAAAGGGGTCAAGGTCTTCAGTGAAGACAAACTCCCCTCCCCCATGGCCTTTGACCACGGGGAAATACTCCGGGACTATTTCAGGTGGAAGAGGGAGGGGTTCGGGGTATTTGCAACCAAACGGTAGGGTTGTCCGGAAGTACCATCTATGATATTTTCAGAAATCCTGTGGCCTTTGGAGAGAGGGGCATCTTGCAAACAGGCTCCTGCCGTAAGAATAATCCCTTGAAAAGCGCCTGTGCCCTGTGGTAGCGTTTGACGTGGAAGGAAGGACTTTAGAGAGATGCCGATAACCGGAAAAGACGTGAAACACGCAGCTCAACTCGCAAGGCTCGCCCTTACCGAAGAGGAGATTAAACTCTACACGGGCCAACTCCAGAGGATACTCGATTACGTCGAAAAACTCTCGGAGGTGGATACAAAGGGGGTGGAGCCCGCAGCATATACGGTCCCCCAAAGAAGGGCCGCGCGCCCTGACACGGTAAAAGATTCAATCCCCCCTGAAGACGCACTCAGAAACGCACCGGAAAAAGAAAAGGGGTGCTTCAAGGTCCCTAAGATAATAGAATAACGGCGCATACAGAGGAAAAGAAGGATGAAAACTAAGGGTCTTCTATCTGTATTATTTCTCATGTTTATCCTCTTAAGTACCACACGCGCCGTCAGAGGCGAAGAGGGGCCGATGAACGAGCCTCTGGTCACCCAGCGCGTCATCGTAATAGAAGGGACGGTTGAAAAACCGCGGGTAATGTTCATCGTGTCAAGGTCGAGGCTCTGGAAAGGGGATTCTCTGGAAAAATCCTTTATCCCGGAGCTCCTCGCCCCTATACACCACAAACCGCTCCCGGGAGATGACGGGATTGCGCCAAAAGGAGGTAATACGCAGGGCAGAGGAGCGGCATCCGGCAAAGATATCAACGGATACACGGCGCGAATCTTTAACTCCATAAGGCGCAACACCTATTATCCGCTCCCGGCCCGTGAATCCGGTATGGAAGGAAGGGTAATAACGGCCTTCCGGGTAGAATCCGACGGGAATATAAGCGCCATAAAGGTCAAAGTATCGAGCGGCTTCACTATCCTCGATGCCGCCGCTTTGAAAATCATAGAAAAGAGCCTCCCGCTGCCTTCCCCGCCTGCCGGGGGGCTGATGGTGGAAGTGCCGCTCGTCTTCTCCCTTAAAGACCCCCGCCAGTTCCCGGTTTTGACTGGGACGGATTTGACGGCGGCAGGCCCTGCTTTAGATAATTTATCAGAGTAGATTATCTTAACGGCAAGGCGTTGCCCTCTCTATAAATCCTGCATCCTCCGGCATAAACGCCTACACAAAACCCTTGACATCAAAAAAACAAAGGAGTATAAGTGGGCGCAGATGGATGTGAGGAAGTGGGGTGAAATCCCCCCGCTACCCCGTAGCCGTAATGGGAACGAAAGGCAGGGATACATCCCTGCACCCAAATTTTCTGTTCGGAAACTTTTTTAAAGATTACGCCATGGGTGCAGGAATTCCCGCCAGGTGCAGACTCTGCACCTGCCCTCTATGCCACTGTTGCGGGTAATACCGCAATGGGAAGGCGGGCGAGTAGATGAGGCCTAAAGATAAAGGTCTTCGATAAAGACCTTCATCGGGCCTCGGTTGCCCTAAGCCGGAATACTCCTCCGTCAATAAGATTCCTCGCGGGAGGTGCCGGATGAACAGACCATTCCCTTAACACCCTTTTCTTTTCTTAAATATCCACCCACAGCCAAAAACACCCTAAGAGGGAGGTAAAACATGCGGCTCCACGCCCGTATTTTTATAGTTTTGTCCGTATTATTCATAGCTTTTATCTTAACCCGCGCATTGCGGGCCGAAGACGAGGTAATGCTCAAGGAAATCGTTGTAACGGCGCTCAAGGCCGAGGAAGAGGTGGGGAAGATCCCTTCAAACGTCACGGTCATTACGGAGGAGGAGATTAAAGAATCAACCGCAACAAATGTGGGGGAACTTCTGAAGGGCGAAGAAGGGCTTGTTGTAAGGGACTTCTACGGCACTGGGTCGAAGACAAGCGTGGATATGAGGGGGTTTGCCTGGGGGCTCGACACGGTCGTCCTCGTTGACGGAAGAAAGGTGAATGAAATAGACCTGAGCGCCGTGGACTGGAACCTTATCCCGCTCGAAAATATCGAACGGATAGAGATAATGAGGGGAAGCGGGAGCGTTCTATACGGCGACAACGCGATGGCGGGGGTTATAAACATAATAACCAAGAAGGGCAAGACATTGAAACCGTCAGCGGAGGCGGAGGTGAGGGCCGAGAGTTTCAACGGGAAGAGCGAACTCCTCACCCTTGGCGGGGCAACCGATAGAATCAGTTACTACTTCATGGCGAAAAATAAGACAACCGACGGCTACCGCCAAAACAGCGCCTTCGACGGCCGGGACCTTTCGGGAAGGCTCGCCGTAAACCTAACCGAGAGGTTATATCTCGACATTTCCTCGGGATACCACACCGACCATCAGGGGCTGCCGGGCGGCCTTACGGAAACTCAACTCGCTTCCGGCAGACGACAGGCCGCCAACCCCTTTGACAAGGTGGATTACGACCACTATTACTACAACCTCACAACAGGATTTTCCCCGAACGAGCGGTACGACCTCGAGGCCGGTTATGCCTTTAAAAACCGCAAATTCGATAATTCCTGGACTTCCATCTTTTGGGGCTCCGGCAACTTCGCGAGAGATATTGACACACAGGAACTTAAACTTAAATTCACCGGAAGAAGTGTTGTCTTGGGGCGCAAGAACCAACTGGTCTTGGGGGCCGAGGCGTCCGATTCCAGAGTGGGTCAGACATCCGTCTCTTTGTTCGGCACAAACATCGCGGACGTCAAGAAAAGGGAGGAGGGCTATTATATAGAGGATGAATTCTCCCTGACTGAGGCATGGACCCTCACAGGGGGCGGACGTTACAGCAAAGCCGAATTCGACAACTCGGTTTCCGGCGCATTCCCCGCGGGCGGAAAAGAGGATTCCAGGGAAGACGCCCTTAGGGCGGGCATTACCTACAACTACTCAAACGGCGGAAAGGCCTTTTTAAACTTTTCAAGGGGCTTCAGACTTCCTAACGCGGACGAACTCGTTGCCTTTTATGGAACCATATCCGGCCTCAATCCGGAGAAGGCGGATACCTATGAAATGGGCATCGTCCACCCCATAAGCAAGGTCGCCTCCTTAAGGCTCACCGTCTACAGCATGAAGGTCAAGGACGAAATCTTCTTTAACCCCGTAACCTATGCAAACGAGAACATCGACAGGACATGGCACCGCGGGGCCGAATTCGGTTTCACGTCCGCAATAACCGGGAGGGTCACGCTCAACGGAAATTGGACATATACGCTGGCGACATTTGAATCCGGGCCTTTTTCCGGCAACGCCATCCCGCTTGTGCCGGAACACACCGCGGGTTTGAATGCGGACATAAAATGCTCGGATGCCGTTACGCTTACGCTTAACGGAAAATGGGTCGGCAGGCGGTACCTCGACAGCGACGTAGACAATTCCGAGAAAAAACTCGGCGCCTACACGACCGCGGACGCGAAACTCTCATACGACTATAAGCCCCTCTCCCTCTTTCTGGGCGTCAATAACCTCTTCGACGAGAAGTACTCGGATTACGGCATAGACGTCTTCGGCGCAAAGTACTTCTACCCGTCTCCCGAAAGATGGTACTATGCCGGGGTAAAGGCATCTTTTTGAGAGACTGCCGGGAGGGCATTCAGGGGGGCGCCATATACCTTTATGTTTAGACGCCTTGTTTTAACCGCGATAATTTTCTTTTCTATCTCCGGGTGCGCCTTTGCCGCGCGCTTTGAGAGGATTATATCGCTTGCGCCCAATGTCACGGAAATACTCTACGCCATGGGTCTTGAGGATAAAATCGTCGCCGTGACGGATTTCTGCGACTGGCCCGCGCGTGTGAAAGAAAAGCCCCGGATAGGCGGAATCATAAACCCCTCCATAGAGGCCATCCTCTCCATGAAGCCCGACATCGTCATTATGACGGACGAAGGGAACCCTCAGGAATTGAGGACGAGGCTCGAGGCCGTCGGGATAAACACCTATGTCGTCGGGGCGAAAAGGCTCGGGGACCTCCCCGGCGAAATAAGGGCTCTCGGGAGGAAACTGTCCGTTGCCGGGCAGGCCGACGCCCTTGCGGGGGATATGGAAAAAGAGGTCGAGGGTTTAAGAAAAAGAGACCATAAGGTGGCCGGAGAGAAAGCCCTTTTCATAGTCTGGCCCGAGCCCCTCATCGTTGCCGGCGCGGATACCCCGATAGACGATGCATTGAAGGTCCTCGGGTTGGAAAATGTGGCGGGTGCATCCACAACCGGTTATCCGAAGTATTCCGTCGAGGAGGTAATACTCTCCTCCCCCTCGGTTATCTTCATAGGGAAGGGGCACGCCGGCATCGAAGAGTTCTCGAAGCGCCTCCTTGCGAAACTCTCCGGCGTGCCGGCGGTTAGAAACAGAAAGGTATATTACATAAGCGATTCCATCCTGAGGCCCGGCCCGAGGATTGTGGATGGGATTAAAGAGATGAAGGGATACTTAGACGAATGAAGAAAAATATCGTCCTTATGATAATCGCGGTTTCGGCTGCGACCCTCTTTTCTCTATTTGCGGGCCGGAACTTCATAAACCCCTTTTCGCTCGATGACATATCCGGAAAGATACTTTTCTCGGTAAGGCTCCCGCG
Source organism: Deltaproteobacteria bacterium (assembly GCA_016219165.1). Classification (GTDB taxonomy): domain Bacteria; phylum Desulfobacterota; class GWC2-55-46; order GWC2-55-46; family DRQE01; genus JACRCB01. Next base: position 5,521 of record JACRCB010000152.1, read on the forward strand.
GGTACTTACATCCCTGCTTGTGGGTTCCGCGCTCGGGACATCAGGGGCGGTTCTTCAGGGGGTGCTCCGTAATCCGCTCGCGGACCCCTACATACTCGGGATATCGAGCGGGGCCGCGCTCTTTGCCGGGGCCGGGCTTATAATCGGAAGCGCCTTTCTGGGGCCCCTTACGGTGCCGCTCCTTGCGTTTGCCGGCGCATGCCTGACCTGCGCAATCGTCGGGGTCTTAGGGTACAGACGCGGGATACTCCTGCCTGAGAGGCTGCTCCTTGCCGGGCTCGGGCTGGGATTTCTTTTTACCGCAATATTGATGCTCATCATGAGCCTTTCATCCGCTTACGGGACACGGAGGGCGCTCCTGTGGATATTCGGCGACCTTTCGATGTCCGACTGGTCTTTAATCCCTTACGGATTCCTCCTCGCCGGAAGCGGCCTTACGCTGGCGATTGCGAGAAGGAAGGGGCTCAATGCCCTCATACTCGGGGACGAGGTGGCCTTCAGCCTCGGTTTTTCCCCGTCGCGGGAAAGGTTGCTTCTCTTCGCCTCGGTATCGCTCATGACGGCAACGGCCATTTCCCTCGGCGGGGTGGTAGGGTTCGTAGGGTTGCTCATCCCGCACATAGTAAGGTTCCTCGCTGGCTCCGACGCGAAGGTCCTTCTTCCTCTTTCGGCAATAAGCGGAGCCGGGATACTGGTGATTGCCGATACGGTCGGAAGGACGGTCGTCTTCCCGTCGGAACTTCCGGCCGGGGTGATTACATCGATTGTAGGCGCGCCCTATTTCCTCTATCTTCTGAGAAAGAAAAGCATGCTCGGCATGCGGTAAGGGGCTTTAATGATGGCATGCCTTGAACTTAAAAACATAAGATTTTCCTACGGCGGGGCGCAGTCCGTAAAAGATTTTTCGCTTTCGGCCGGGAAGGGGGGATTGACCGGCCTTATAGGCCCCAACGGCGCGGGAAAATCGACCGTGCTGAAACTCGCCTGCGGCATCCTTAAACCCGCCGGGGGAGAGATAAAACTCTTCGGTAAAGACCTCAAGGATTATCCGCCGAAAGAAAGGGCGAAACTCGTAAGTTACCTCCCCCAACTCATTGACGTGAACATACCTTTTACGGTCAGGGAACTCATAGGCATCGGGCTCTACCCGAGGGATGCCAAGGCAAGCCCTCATGAAACGGACGAAGCGATGGAGGCGGTGGGGCTCCGGGGGAAGAGAGACTCGCCCGTAATGGAACTGAGCGCCGGGGAGAGGAGAAGGGCCTTCATAGCGATGTCGCTCGTTCAGGGGAGTTCCCTCCTACTCCTCGATGAGCCGCTCGCAAACCTCGACCTGAAATACCAGATAGGGCTTGTAAGGCTCTTGAGGAAAATCATAGAGGAAAGGGGGATTTCGGTCGTCATGGCCCTCCATGACATAAATACGGCCTTCTCGTTGCACAGTGTATGCGTTATTAAAGACGGATGCATGTACGCCCACGGCGCCCCGAGGCAGACCATCACAAAAGACGTGCTTAAAGAGGTGTTCGAGGTCGATTGGGAAAATTTTCCAACCCCGGCCGCCCCCTAAAAATATTGTAAAAGGACCGGAGAAGTTCTATAATATCGTTTCTTTTAAAGAAAAAACCTTTCCCCTGAACCCTTTGCCTTCGAGCGCCGGAATAAATCCGGCGCAAGGGAGCATAAAGGGTTCCTCAAAAGGAGCGAGCGTTGAAATTAACCGAACTCACAATCCACGAACTTTCGGAGAAACTCAAGAGGCGCGAACTGAGTTCGAGGGAATTGACCGGGGCATATCTAAGCCTCATAGACGCGGTCGATAAAAAAATCCACGCATACCTGACCGTATGCGGGGAGAGCGCCCTCAAAGAGGCGGACGCCGCCGATAAGAGGCTCGTAAGCGGGGCGGACGTAACCCCGCTTACGGGCATACCGCTTGCCATAAAGGACATATTCTGCACGAAAGGCATAAAGACCACCTGCGCGTCCAGAATGCTCGAGAACTTTATCCCGCCCTACGATGCGACGGTGGTTAAAAAACTTAAGGACGCGGGCGCGGTAATACTCGGGAAACTCAACATGGACGAATTCGCCATGGGTTCTTCAACCGAGAACAGCGCCTTCTTTAAGACCTTGAACCCGTGGGACACCACCCGTGTGCCGGGCGGCAGCAGCGGCGGAAGCGCGGCGGCGGTCGCGGCGGGAGAGTGCGCGGCGTCAATCGGCACGGATACCGGCGGAAGCATCCGGCAGCCCGCGTCATGCTGCGGGGTCGTGGGGTTAAAACCCACATACGGAAGGGTATCGCGTTACGGGATGATTGCGTTCGCATCCTCGCTCGACCAGGGAGGCCCGATTACAAAGGACGTCCGGGACTCTTCCGTCATGCTCAATGCGATGGCGGGCCATGACCCCCTCGACTCGACATCCATTGACGCGCCGGCGGAGGATTATACAGGGGGACTTAAACACGGGATAAGGGGCCTTAAGATAGGCATACCGAAGGAATATTTCATAGAGGGGCTCGATAAGGACGTTGAAAGGGCGATAGGCAGCGCGATAGGGGTTTTCAAAAACGAGGGGTGCGGGATTGTGGACGTAAGCCTCCCCCATACGGAGTACGCGACAGGCGTTTATTACCTCGTGGCGACCGCCGAGGCATCCAGTAACCTCGCCCGGTACGACGGGGTAAAGTACGGACTCAGGGTTTCCAGCGAAGGGCTTCTCGATATGTACAAACTCACAAGGGACAGGGGCTTCGGGGGAGAGGTTAAAAGGAGAATCATGCTCGGCACATATTCCCTTTCCGCGGGCTACTACGAGGCATACTATAAGAAGGCCTCACAGGTGAGAACCATCATAAAGAGGGACTTCGAGGAGGCGTTCAAAAAGTGCGACATAATACTTACCCCGACCTCCCCCACCCCGGCATTCAAAATCGGCGAAAAAATAGCAGACCCCCTTACAATGTATCTGTCGGACATATTCACGATATCCTGCAACCTCGCCGGAATACCCGGCATATCCATCCCGTGCGGATTTACGCCGGATAATCTGCCGGTGGGGTTGCAGCTGTTGGGTAAACCCCTCGGGGAGGCGACACTTCTTAAGGCGGCATACGCATACGAACAGACGACCGGGTGGCATAAAAGAAGGCCGCAATTATGAGCGCAGCCATGGAGAGATACGAAGCCGTCATAGGGCTTGAGGTCCATGCCCAACTCCTTACGGACTCAAAACTCTTTTGCGGGTGCTCTACGCGTTTCGGGGCAAGCCCCAACACACAGGTCTGCCCAGTATGCCTCGGGATGCCCGGGGTCCTGCCGGCCCTGAATGAAAAGGCCGTCCTTTATGCGATAAAGATGGCCCTTTCGGTGGATTGCACCGTAAACCGTAAAAGCGTATTCGCCCGGAAAAACTACTTCTACCCGGACCTCCCCAAGGGTTACCAGATTTCCCAGTACGACGAACCCCTTGCAAAGGAAGGTTCCCTGGAGATAGACGCCGGAGAGGGCAAAAAGCGGGTCGGCATAACAAGGGTCCACATGGAAGAGGACGCTGGGAAACTCCTCCACGGCGAGGGCCCGGCCGAGGAGGGGTTCAGTTTCGTCGACCTCAACAGGACCGGTGTAGCGCTTATAGAAATCGTGAGCGAGCCGGATATAAGGACACCCGATGAGGCCGTGGCTTACCTGAAATCATTGAGGGATATACTCGTATACCTTGAAATATGCGACGGGAATATGCAGGAGGGGAGCCTCCGCTGCGACGGGAACGTGTCAATAAGGCCCTTCGGGGAGGCGAAACTCGGGGTAAAGGCGGAACTCAAAAACATGAACTCCTTCAAGTTCCTGAAGGACGCGCTCGCATACGAGATAAACCGGCAGACGGAACTCGTCATCGGCGGGAAAAGGGTTATTCAGGAAACACGCCTCTTCGACCCCGCAACCGGCGCCACGCGCCCGATGAGGACAAAGGAAGCGGCCCACGACTACCGTTACTTCCCGGAGCCTGACCTCCTTCCGTTAGTCGTTACGGAGGAAGAGGTGGAGGACCTCCGGAAAACACTTCCCGAACTCCCGGCCCGGAAAAAAGAAAGGTTCGAGAAGGAATATTCCATCTCCCCTTACGACAGCGGGGTTCTGGTGTCATCGAAAAGACTGGCGGACTTTTACGAACAAACGGTCAAGCGCTTTAACGAGCCGAAGACGGTTGCAAACTGGGTCATGGGGGATTTCTTAAGACTCCTGAATGAAAATTCAAAGGATGTTTCAGAGTCTCCGGTCACCCCCGGGAAACTCGCGAAACTCCTCTCCATGATAAAAGAAGGCGCTATAAGCGGCAAGATTGCAAAAGAGGTCTTCGAGGAGATGTTCAAGACCGGGAAAGACGCGGACGCGATTGTAAAGGGAGGAGGACTCACCCAGATTTCCGACGAGGGCGAACTCGCCGGCATTGTAGAGGGGGTTATCGGGAAAAACCCATCCGAGGTTGAAAAATACAGGGCCGGGAAGACCAACCTCCTCGGCTTCTTTGTCGGAGAGGTGATGAAACTGACAAAAGGGCGGGCGAACCCGCAACTCGTCTCGGAGTTGATTAAAAAGAGGCTCGGTTAGGGAACCTCTGATTAATTACATAGCCCGTCTTTGCGAGCGCAGCGAAGCAATCTCGTCACTTGATAAATCAGCGAATTACGAGATTGCCGCGTCGCTGACCCATCCTTCGGATGGGTGCCCGGCTCCTCGCAATGACAAAAGGAGAATTAATCAGAGGCTCGGTTAGGCAATCGTAATCTCAAAAAAACAGATTGGCAATGCCGGACGGAAATGGTATTATATTTAGATAAGGGTATGGAATCAGCGTAATCCCGCCATCCTTTCCGCTGTGGAAAAACTCCTTTAAAGCCTTTAAGAGCGCGAAAAATCTTAAAGTTAAGGAATGGAACCTTAAAACGCATGAGGCTATGCTTATAAAACGCGAAGACATAAGGAACATCGCCATTATCGCGCACGTCGACCACGGAAAGACAACGCTCGTAGACGGGTTGTTGAAGCAGTCCGGGACCTTCCGCGCAACGGAGAACGTGCAGGAGAGGATAATGGACAATATCGACCTCGAAAGGGAGCGCGGCATAACCATCATGGCCAAGAATACCGCGGTCCATTATAACGGCGCAAAGATAAACATCGTGGACACGCCCGGACACGCGGACTTCGGCGGCGAGGTGGAAAGGACGCTTAAGATGGTTGACGGGGTGCTCCTTCTCGTCGACGCGTCCGAGGGGCCGCTCCCGCAGACGAGGTTTGTCCTTAAAAAGGCCCTTGAACTCAAACTGCCCCCGATACTCGTCATAAACAAGATAGACAGGCCCGATTCGAGGATACAGGAGGTGTTGAACGAGGTCTATGACATGTTCATCGACCTCGATGCCGGGGAGGAACAACTCGATTTCCCGGTCGTCTACACAAACGCCAAGAAAGGCATCGCAAAACTTTCCATGGACGACGTATCCGAGGACTTCAAACCCCTCTTCGAACTAATCCTCAAAACAATCCCCGCGCCGCAGGGCGATAAGAATGGGATACTCCAACTCCTTATCACCAACATAGACTACAACGATTACGTGGGGAGGCTCGCCATCGGCAGGGTCTTTTCCGGGACGGTGAGGGCAAAAGAGACCGTTGCCGCAGTTAACTCCCATGGAGAGGCGATAAAGACAAAGGTATCCGCCCTCTATGTCTTTCACGGGCTTGAAAGGGTTGATGTAATGGAGGCATCCGCCGGGGACATAGTCGCTGTCGCTGGGATGGAAGGGATAAACATAGGCGATACGGTTACGGACGCGGAAACGCCGATGCCCCTTGCGAGGATAACGGTGGATGAGCCTACCATATCCATGGTATTTTCCGCCAATACGTCTCCGTTCGCGGGCAGGGAAGGCAGGTATGTGACCGCAAGAAACTTAAGGGAAAGGCTCGAGAAGGAACTCCTCTACAACGTGTCCATAAAGATTGATTTAAGCGGCATGGACTCGTTCAGGGTGATGGGGAGAGGGGAACTCCAACTTGCAATCCTCATAGAGATGATGAGGAGAGAGGGCTATGAACTTTCGGTTTCGATGCCGGAGACGGTGACAAAGACGATTAACGGGGTTTTGCACGAGCCGGTTGAACTCCTTACCGTGGACGTGCCCGAAGAATTCATCGGTGTCGTAACCCAGGAGGCCGGGTCGAGAAAAGGTAAAATGCTCAAGATGCAGAATAACGGCCACGGCAGGGCGAGGCTTGAGTTCAGGATTCCCTCGCGCGGGCTGATCGGCTTCAGGTCCATGTTCCTTACCGATACGAAGGGCACGGGCCTTGCAAACCATCTGTTCGACGGCTATGAACCGTGGCACGGCCAGATGACAAAAAGGAATACCGGCGCGCTCGTCGCGGACAGGGCAGGCGACTCGAGCACTTACGCCCTCTTCCACCTTCAGCCCAGGGGCACGCTCTTTGTAGGCGAAAACACCCCGGTCTACGAGGGGATGCTCGTGGGCGAAAATTCGAGGGAAAACGACATGGACGTGAACGTAACGAAAGAAAAGAAACTCACCAACATGCGCTCCGCATCGGCGGACGATACCCTTCAACTGATACCGCCGAGGATAATGAACCTCGAACAGGCCATAGAGTTCATAAGGGAAGACGAATTGGTCGAGGTAACGCCCAAGTCCGTGCGCTTGAGGAAAAAAATACTGCAGGCGAATAAAAGGCAGAGGTTCCAGAGGGATTAGGCGAACCCGCAGAGGGTTGATTAAAAAGGGCAGGTTCTATCAAGAGAGAATTTTTCTGATTTGCCTTTCAAGAGGCGAGAGCCGGTTCCGGATGATGTCCCAGATGATATTGACGTCTATACCGAAGTATTCGTGTATCAATATATCCCTCAGACCCGCTATCCTCTTCCATTCAACATCGGGACACCTCCGGCGTATCTCTTCGGGCACCTTTTTGGCGGCCTCCCCTATGATTTCAAGGTTACGCACAACCGCATCGAGCGTTTTTGCATCGTCTTTCAAACCCTCTAAGGTAAGCCCTTTCGTATAATCGCTGATTTTTGTTACGGCCTCCAGGATATCGTCGAGATAGACCTTATAGTCCCGTGGCATGGATGACCTCTTTCAATATGGCAGAACGCAGTCTCGGTTTTATGGTGTCCTCTATGACAATGTCCACCCGGCAGCCGAAAAGCCCCTCCAGAAACTCCTTAAGCCCCATGTAGGCGTCAAAGGTTTTTACCTCAAACTCCACGAGAAAGTCGAGGTCGCTGGACCTGGTCTCCTCTCCTCTGGCGCACGAACCGAAGAGCCCGAGCCTCTTTACACCAAAACCCTTGATTGCAGAGATGTTTCCCTCAAGGGCTTTTATTATTTCTCTCCTTGTCCTTTTCATAATCATTATTTATACCTCAAATCCGCTCTGCTTTCAAGGAATGGGCGTGATGACGAAAGATGCCCGAAACAAACCAGCAGATAGGTAAAAGAGAATTCAAATGGTGGGCTGTGCTTACCCTACACGGCTCTATTTGTCGTCATTGCGAGCGAAGCGCGGCAATCTCGTCTCTATGTAAATCAATTAGTTAGAGATTGCTTCGTCGCAACATCGCTCCTCGCAATGACAATTAAAGATTTTTTCAACAACCTTTCAGATAAACCAGCAAATGGCGGATATAGGCCAGCCTACTCAACTCCCTCATAAATTTCTACCAGCAAATACATAGCCAAAAGCCAGATTGCAGTCCTTGGAGCACTCGTTACAGAATCCCTAGATTTATCTGAAGTAAAAACTTTTTTAAATTCTCCAATAAGGCTTTCTCGTATTTTCCCCTTTTTCTCAAAATAATCCTCAAGACGAAGGCTAACGTTGGATATGTCATGCACGTAAGCATTTCTTATGCCTGAGAGCGTTTTTATAAACTCCCTATAATCTTTCAAAAGATCCAAAGATTCTAAAAAGGCCATTTTTCCGGTATCCTTGTCGGACATCGCCAATCTCTGAAACACGTCTTTTAGTTTAGGCTCACCAAAATGCATTTCCAAATAATGCGCAACCGCCACTTCAATGAGAGCGTGAAGCTTTACAATGAATGCCCAGTCGTCCGCTGGACTCTCCCTAACAAGGCTTAGAAAAAAACCAGTCTTTACTTTAAACTTCTTTTCTAGTGGTTCTATTCTCTTTTTTAAAATATTTCTGATTAAGCTCTCTATGTCTTCCATGATTCCCCTCTTTTTTTCAGCTTCACCTTTGTAACTTTAACCCGTATTTTATATTGGCGCTGGCTCAACAGTGATTACCGTAAAAGTTCACGCTCAAAAATCGCCCAGATGCAAGACGCCGAGAAGCGAGCATACCATGTTTAGGTATGTGAGCAGCAAAGCGGCGGAGGCAACACAGCAGATGGGCATTTTTCAGCGTGAACCTTCCCCCTCACTTTCCCGGCTTCAGTATGCTCCTTATTACGGTGACGGCGTTATCCCGGAACGCATCCATGTTATGGTCGAACAAACTAAGGTCCGTCATTAAATTCCCCGCTATGACGACGGTCGGGGTCTCATTGATTCCGTAGGCCTTCGCCAGTTCAAACGCCTTCTGCACGTCCTTGGCCTTTTCTCCCGCCCTCAACCTCCGGCTGAAATCAAAGCCAAAACCAAGGTTGGCGGCTATTCCGTCAAGCACCTCCATGCTGCCTATGTCTTTTTTTTCCACGAAACTGGCATGGAAGAGCGCCGCTTTCATCTGCTCGCCCTTGCCCGCCTCTTCGGCAAGTAAATAGGCCTCTCCCGGTTTAGGGGAGCCCGCTCCCCAGTAAATGGGGACCATCCTCCATTTGACCTTTTTAGGGAAATTCCCCTTGATTACGGGGATTGATTTCTCGAAGTTATAGCAGTGGCCGCAGTAGAAACTCATGAACTCTATCACCTCGACACTCTTCACGTCGAATTTGTATTCTTGCCCGGGGACGCGGTAGAATATGCCGTTTATTGAAGGGGGCTCGCCGGCAGGGACGGATAAAGGCGCAAGAGCGGCGATTACGAGAATCAAGAGTAATTTCTTCAGGCGCATCGCATTTCTCCTTATTTATGTCTTATCTTTTCGAAATAGGTTTTGAAATCAAAATCAGGGCTGTTTTCCCTGGTATGGCATCTTAAGCAGACCTCTTCCCCGACGGGCCTCATGGGCATTGTGAAATCAGAGACATGCCCTTTTCCGGGGCCGTGGCAGGCTTCGCATTGCACGTTTGCGAGACCGGGGGTCGTGGCGCCGCTCGAAAACCCGCCTTCCTCTCCGTAGCCCACCGTATGGCATTTGACGCATTCCGGGTCCCTGGACTTACCCGCCTTTTCCAAAGCGGCGAACGCCCCGGCGTGCCCTGTATTCTTCCAGCCATCCATGAAGGGCTGATGACACACTGCGCAGATTAAGCCCCCGAGATAAGGGCCGTTGGAAGATATTCCCTTTTCTTCCTCATCCACCAACGACGCCACCTTCCTGTCGTATTCATTCAGCACATCGCGGACATTAGAATCCTCTTCTATGTCCTTGCCGAGCGGCTGCCATCTATGAACAAACCCTGATACCACCCCAAAGACGTCGGTATGGATAGTAAGGATACCCAGTTTTTCACCTTTCGGATACCCTGAGACGATAACCGTTTTCCCTGCCGTTACGGGCTGTTCGAGTATTTCGCCGGAAGAGGCCGCGATAACATCCCAGCCCTCAATCGTCCTAACTTCGGATACCGGCTTGCCGGTAAGAAGTATATTGAACATCCCCTTTTTATAACCCTTTGGATCCGCGCTTATGTTTATCCTTAAAGGGCCGCGCAGAACCGAGACGGAACTCCGGTCCCGGGCGTAGTCGGAAATAGCCGGGACGCCGTATTTCTCAATGAGCGGAGAAAGGTCGCCCCCGGTGAGCGCATCATGCACGCCTCGCGGCGACGCGGGCTCTAAAAAGGCCGCGGCATCATAACCCATGATACCGAACGAATTGAGCAAGGCCTCGGTTTTAAGCCTGCCCTGGGGGGTATCTTCGGCCGTTGAGTTGCCGGCGTCTATCAGGACATAGGGCCTCAACCCTTCCCTGTTCCGAGCGATATAGCCTGAGAGCCTTGCAACCCCTCCGGATTCGGTCTTGGGAGAACAGCCGCACGGCTCGAGCTCGCCCCTTACTGCGCCGGTGTAGAGGATATTAAGGGTATTGTCCTGACCGTATGCGATAAAGGGCAAAAGAAGCAGAGAAAAGATAAGGACGGCTGTTTTTAAGAACGGGTTCCCTGACATGGAGATTTAGACAGGCATGAAAGCCTTTCTTTGATAAATTATCATAACCGTCATTTTTAGTCAATCTATCCTGCCTTGAAACGACGGCCCCGCAGGGCGTTATTGCATGTTCCCATCGGATAGACAGGGCCGTTTTTATTCCGGCCCAAGATTGACGGGAGGTTTTGATGCCTTGGCGATGTCTTTACCCGTATCAAGTCCTGCCCCGCACTCACGGGGACGGGGCTGGTATATTCGCCCTCCTACTTCCCGTACCCGTTCGTTATCGGCATCCTCCTGTCTTTTCCCAAAGCCCTCGGCGTTATCTTAACGCCCGGGGGAGCCTGGCGGCGTTTATATTCGCTTCTATCGACCATCTCTATGACGCTTTTTACGAGATTCTTTTTATAACCCATCTTCACAATCTCGTCCATGGAACGGTCTTCCTCGACATACGCCTTTAGGATGGGGTCGAGTATCCCATACGGAGGGAGGATGTCCTGGTCGGTCTGATGGGGCTTGAGTTCCGCAGACGGGGCCTTTTTCAGCACCCTTTCGGGTATGACCGCCCTTTTTGCCTTTTCATTTATGTGCCCGGCCACGGCGTACACCATCGTCTTGGGCACATCCTTTATGACGGCAAACCCCCCTGCCATGTCTCCGTAGAGGGTTGCGTATCCAACGCTCATCTCGCTTTTATTGCCGGTTGTGAGGACGAGCCAGCCGAATTTGTTGCTGAGCGCCATAAGGATGTTGCCGCGGATACGCGCCTGTATGTTCTCCTCCGTGGAACCCGGGCGTCTGCCCCTGAATACCCGCTTGAAAACCTTCAGGTATCCGTCGAAGAGAGGGTCTACCGGTATCACAAGGAATTCTATGCCGAGGTTTTTTGCGAGCCTCTGCGCGTCCTCCCTGCTCTCTCTGGAGGAATATCTGGATGGCATGAAGACCCCTGTTACGTTTTCTCCTCCGAGGGCTTCTTTTGCGACCGCCGAGACGAGGGAAGAATCAATCCCGCCGCTCAGCCCTATGACACAACGGGCAAAGCCGTTTTTCCCGACATAGTCCTTTGTCCCGAGGATAAGCGCCCTCAATATCTCCTCCTCCGGCTTCAGGGGCTTTTCGACGGGCCCGCGGGAAAGGGCTTTTTTCCCCCTCCTTTTCTTAACGGGGCGAAGTGTTATCTCCTTCAGCCCCCCGAATTCCGCCCCAAGCCTCTCCCTTCTCCTTCTCGTGTCATGGAGCCTTTTCCTCAAGACCCCCTCTATATCAAGGTCGCATACGATAAGGTCTTCCTCGAAGGGTTTCCCCCTGGCGATTACCCTGCCCCCTTCGTCCACAACCATGCCCTGCCCGTCGAAGACGAGTTCGTCCTGCCCCCCGACCGTGTTGTTATAGGCGATAATCACCTCGTTATCGGCCGCCCTCGTTATGAGCATCTCTTCCCTGAACAGGGCCTTGCCGAAGTGATAGGGCGATGCATTTATATTTACGATTATATCGGCCCCGGAGAGCGCCTGGACGCGGGCCGGGCCCTCCGGATACCAGATGTCTTCGCAGATGCCGACCCCTATCTTGACTTCGCCGAGAGTAAAGTTAAGCGCGGTCTCGCCCGCCTGAAAATACCTCTCCTCGTCGAACACCCCGTAATTGGGGAGGAACATCTTGTGATAAACGGCGCAGACCTCGCCCCCGTGTATTATTGCCGCGGCGTTATAGATATCCTCCGCCTTATCCACGAAACCCACAACCGCGGTTATATCCCTTATCCTGCGGCTTAAGCCTGAAAGGCATTTCAAGTTGTCTTCCACAAAACTCGGCTTTAAGAGGAGGTCCTCTGGCGGGTAGCCGGTAACGGCAAGTTCCGGGAAGATAACGAGGTCGCAGCCGGCCTTCACAGCCGCCTCCGTAAATGCGAGTATCTTTTCGGCGTTCTTCGCGAACGCTCCCACGAAGGGGTTTATCTGGGCCATCGCGATTCTGAAGGTGCGCATGGGAAAAGATTAGCAGAACGCCCGTATTCTGTAAAGAGGAGTCTGGGAAACCCTTTACAAAAAATGGCTCCCCAAAAAATTCCCAAGGAAAAATCAAAACTACATTTACAAACACAACCGGAATGAATATAATCGTCTGAGGATGCCTGAGAAAGACCCTTACAGAATCTTTAAGGAGGCGGAAAGGAAGAGGAACCGGTCGAGGTTTCTCGACGCAATCCCCCTCTATATCGAATCGAAAAAACTCGGCCGGGGGGACGCCGCACATGCCCTCTCCTGCCTTCTCTCGCTCGGCCACGCGTACCGGATGGCGGGGGAGTTCGCGCGCGCCGGGAGTTCTTATAAGGGCGCATACATCCTCGCCGCAAGCCTCGGAAAGAAAACGGACTCTTTCGACGCCCTCGTGGGATGGGGGCTTGCGAAGAGGGCGGAGAACAAACTTCAAGAGGCGTTAGGACTCTTTGCGAAGGCGGAAAAAGCGTACAGGAAAAGCGGCGACGGCGCTGGTCTTGCCTTCACCCTCTGGGCCAAGGCCGGGGCGTTCAGGATAAAAGGCGACCTCAAAAAAGCCCTCCGGGGATTCGAAGAATCCAGAGGGCTTTTCAAAAGACTCGGCGACGCTTCCGGCGCCGGTTACTCGCTCTGCGGCCTTGGGGGCGCTTCGCGCACCCTCGGAAGATACAATGATTCCTTGAGATACTACAGCAGGGCCAACTCCGTTTTCACCGGGTTAAAGGATACCTTCGGCAGGGCCTATTCATACTGCGGGATAGCTAACGCCCTCATGATGACCAAGAGGTTCAAGGAGGCGTTAGAGTTTTTTAAAAAGGCGAAGTCGAACTATAAAAAAATCGGGGACAGGGTAAGTTACGCATATACGCTATGGGGAGAGGGGACGGCATATCAGTTGCTCGGGAAAGACAATCCGGCGCTAAAAAATTTCAGAGAGGCGGAAAGGTTATTCAAAGAGACTAAAGACAGAAGGGGGCTTATCTACTGTATGCTCTCCATGGCGGAGACGGAGTTTAAAAAGACGGAAAAAGGAAGGGCGAGGAAGACCCTGAAACTGGCATCTAAAAAGGCGGGAGAACTGGGGCTTAGAACCGAGAAGGGCTATGCGCAATTGCTCATAAGGACGATGGAAAAGAGCCCGGGGGACCTGCCGCTTAACCTGCCTTGAGCCAGAGGAACCCTTTTTGTAAACTTACGCTGAACTTGTTTCAGTAAAGGTTTCCACACCAGGGGAACCCACTCGAAGAGCGGGCCGGGGTCGGGTGAGGCGTTAACAAGCCTATACGTGGGTTCGCCTGAGCGTCCAGTCCGGCTCCCCGAACTGGACGGTAGACGAACACAAAAAGCCCAAGTAATACAGCTACTTGTGGCTATGTATAAATACAGGAGAAGGCAAACCCGGATAGTTTTCGGGGAGCCTTTGCCGGAAAAACCACCACCTCCGAAGCCGGTGTTTAGAAACATCGTTGCCGAAGCCCTCAAGGTCAAGGCATTCCTAACCGAAGACCCTCAAAGAACCTACCTGCACGCTAGCCAGCGATTTAAGGTCACCAAGGCCAGAATATCCCAGCTGATGAAGATAGCCGATGTTTTACCGAGAGAATTTGTGGACTACATGGGGCAGTGCCAAGACCAGACCTTTATCAAAAGATTTTCGGGGAAGGCTCTGCTTCGGATAGCGGGACTTAAATCGCCTATTAAGCGACAGCAGGTGATTGGCAATCTCATGGAAAAGATTGTGGTCTGAGAGGCGTTAAATTAAGTATCTGTCCCCATAATTCCTGATTTCAAAAACTCCCCTGCAGGAAAATGTAAAACAAAGAATTTCACTTTTTGCATTTTTATAATCATTACTACATCATACGACATGATAAAGCTTTTCCAACATATCTTTAAACACAGTTGCGGATTCCTTGGCATTTGCGTGCGACATACTCAATGAATGCTCCGGCTACATCGAACTTGGTTGTCTGCTCGAAGCCTTTAAATCCTGGGCGGCGGTTAGCCTCCAAGACGAGAGGTGTTGTGCCTCGGCAACGGATGTCCACGCCAGAAAACTCCCGACGAAGGATGCGGGCAGCTCGTTCGGCAATCTCTTGGAAATGCGGGGCTTCAGAGAGCGGATGAGAAATCACCTCCTCGTTGAACTCGAAATTGGTCCGGAAGTCGTCGGGACGAGGACGACGTGAGACGTAAACGGGAAGGGCGTGATAGCCGACAACAATAACCCTGTAGTCCTCTGTAGCGTCGAGAAACTCCTGAACCATAACCTCGC
>JACRCB010000022.1 GCA_016219165.1 Deltaproteobacteria bacterium
ACTGCCTGTTTGTCACCTCGTATTTGTCCATATAGAAAGCGTCGAGGGAGACCTTCCTCTTCGGGGATTCGTCTTCATAGTACCTGCCCTTCCTGAGCCCGAACTCCCTGCCCATGGCCTCGGTATCCACCTCCTCGCTCCCCATTATGAATTCTCCCGCCGGTATATAGACCATCCCGGCAATCTCCGGAGGCTTTTTCGAACATGAAAAGGCCGCCGAGAAGATAACGAGACAAAGAAATCCTTTCAGGTGCCGCCTCATCTTTTTCCCCTCCTATTCTGCGCCCACGTCGCCGCGAGGCGCGCCCGCGGCGCATCTGAAGCCGAAACTGTCGTTTTTTGTGTTGGGGTCGAAGAAAGAGCGGTTATACGCCGGGGCTGATATGCCGCAGCCGTAGAACATGCAATCCCACCATGAGCCGCCCTTGAGCATCTTGTATCCGCCTCCAAACTCGGGGCTAACGTAATCGCTCCCCGCGTGCGGCAGATAATCGTCGTCCACCCACTCCCATACGTTGCCGCTCATGTCATAAAGCCCGTAGGGGCTTTTCCCCGCGGGAAACGAACCGGCGGGTTCGGTCCCCTCATGCCCCATCAGGGGGTTGTTCGATTTTCTCATATCCCACTGGTTGCCCCACGGATAGACCCTGCCGTCCACTCCCCTTGCCCCCTTTTCCCACTCGGCCTCCCTCGGAAGCCTCTTGCCGGCCCACCTGCAATAGGAATCCGCGTCATACCAGTTTACGAATATAACCGGGTGTTTCCCCATGCCACGGGGATACGCCCCCTTTTCCCAATTATCCGGAGGGTTATGGCCCGCCGCATCCACAAACGTCTTATAATCCCGGTTTGTCACTTCGTATCTGTCTATATAAAAACCGTCGAGGTAGACGACCATGGCCGGCTTCTCATCCCGAAGCCTGTCGTCGGTGCCCATCAAAAACTCCCCTTCAGGTATCAGGGCCATGGCGGATGTATCTATTCCCGCATGGCCTTTTACGAGCGCCGCAGGGGGCTTTTCATCCGACGCCTCGGCAATGCCTCTCAAGAAAAGGCCGGCCGCCTTATTTTCAAGCGGATGGCCCGCGCTCCCATGGCAGTTAAGACACTCCTTAAGCCTCGTTACGTCCTCCTTACTGTATTCAGGCTTCGTATGGCACCCCTGACATGTTACGGCGTTGACCGGGGCGGCCGTTAAAAGGAAAATAAGGATGGAAAACAAGGCAAGACAAAAACCCCTGCCGGTTTCCATGAAAGGCAATCTTTTCACTCTGTCCAAACTCCGCCCCCTTACCATCACCTGTGCGTCACCTGAAAGAAGGGTCAACCCTTCTCAGTTTTTCGTGAGTCATTATGCCCTCGTATCCGCACTTGCAGAGTTCCCTCAGATAGACTACGAGCGCATCTATCTCCCCCTCCGTAAGTGTGGCCCCCCACGGCGGCATAAGCGGGGACTTCGCCAGGCGCGTCCCCCCGCCCTGTATTATCTCCTTTAACTGCTCATCGCTCCTCGTGGACATATAAGAGGCGTCCGTATGGTCTCTGGGGTTTATCGCCATGTCCGGGGTCGAATTTATGCCGTCTCCCCTGCCGGAAAGCCCGTGGCACTGACTGCACCACTGAAGATAAATGGACGGCGCGCCTGCGTCGACGCCTTGCGGCGCGCCTGCCCCGGACCATCCGGCAAACGCTTTGGATGCGTATTGGATGGAAAGGAAGAGGCATAAAAAGCATAAAAACGCTACCGGGACCAATTGCCTTAAGAATTTTCCCATCTTCACACCACCCGGCCTTCCGGAATCGTTAAGAGGTTAAATTACTTGAATTTTAAAATTTTGTCAACAGACTCCCATGGAAACTACCCATGGATTGCCATTGGATTTCCGTTGGATTGCAGGGGATAAAGATTGCAGAAATGGCTAAAACCCGGGGCAGGTTTTTTACGGACAGACCTCGGCGCCCCGCAGGTTCAGTGGGGGTAAGGGGGGGAGCGGGGCGCCGAGGTTATCGTAATGTCATGGCTACGTACTTCGAGGTCCCGTCATCGAGGGAAATCCTCAGTTGCCACTCGCCGGCCGAGAGGTCTTTGGTGTCGAGGTTGAAGATATACTGGTTGCCGGTTGTGTCGTATCTGAAATAGTTACCCGTGTTTGCCCCGCCCGCTGACGCTGCCTCTATTTCACTGCCAACCACCCCGTCAACAACCTTCGCCAGATAGAGGCGGGCTGCGGCCGTGGAGATATAACCGCCGCTAAAGTCGGTCAGGCGGAATTTAACCGGCACGGTCCTTCCGAGTTTAAAAACGCTGGTCCCGTCAGGATTAATGGGAGGGAGGATGCCGCTGTAGCCGTAACGGACATAATAGATTACGGTCTTCGTTGTCTGGTTCCCGGCGTTGTCGGTTGCTGTAACGCTTACACCCTTCGTCCCTGCGAAGGATGTGTCGATTGCTTCCCCGCTCTTAACCGAACCCGCTGCCGAGGCCATGCCCGAAAGCAGGTCGCTCGCTGACCAGTTGGCCAATACATTCTGATTCAAGATATACACGGCGCCGTCGGCCGGGGTGTTTATCGATACCTGGGGAGGGGTATTGTCGACCAAAACCGAGGTCGTTGCGCTGACGGTTGTGCCAGGTGGAGAGAACTTCTGTACCCGGTTGTTATTATAATCCGACACATAGACATAACCCGATGAGTCGACCGCAATACCGTAGGGGCCTTTGAACTGGCCGTTGCCGCTGCCGGTAGAGCCCCATTTCGTAATGAACCTGCCGTCCGGCGTGAACTTCTGGATGCGGTGCTCGTATCTTTCGTAAATGTAATTGGTTGCATCAGATACATAGACGCTGCCGGACGAATCTGCCGTTACAGCGGTGGGATAGTGGAACTGTCCATCGCCTGTTCCGAAACTCCCCAATCTCATAATGAATCTTCCGTTTGAGTCAAACTTCTGGACTCTGTGGTTGAAATAATCGGTCACATAGACATTGCCTGATGAATCCACTGTTATGCCGGTGGGGTGATTGAACTGGCCGCTGCCGGTGCCGTAACTCCCCCATTTTGTTATGAGCCTCCCGTCGGAGGTAAACTTGAAGACGCGGTGGGCATACCGGTCAGTGACATAGACATTGCCGGAGGGGTCAACCGCCACCCGGTAGGGGAAGATAAAAAGGCCGCTGTGGTATCCAAGGCCTCCCCATGTCGTAATAAACCTTCCGTCCGATGTAAATTTCTGGACACGGTAACTGTCAACGACATAGACGTTGCCTGAGGAGTCAACCGCAATTCCCCTCGGAAAGTACAACTGCCCGCTGCCGAGGCCGTATACCCCCCATTTCGTGATAAACCCGCCGTTTGAGTCGAACTTCTCTACCCTGTTGTTAAAGAAGTCAATCACATATACATTGCCTGATGAGTCAACCGTTGCATCGAACGGGCCGTTGAACTGGCCGTTGCCGG
This sequence comes from Deltaproteobacteria bacterium, assembly GCA_016219165.1. Classification (GTDB taxonomy): domain Bacteria; phylum Desulfobacterota; class GWC2-55-46; order GWC2-55-46; family DRQE01; genus JACRCB01. The sequence continues at coordinate 3,459 of JACRCB010000022.1, forward strand.
TGCCGTAACTCCCCCACTTCAAAGCGAATCTATAGGTATCTGCGCCCGTTGTGGAAACGCTGAGCAGGGCGCCATAAATACCCTCTGGAACCGGCAGGCCGCTCTCGGCGCTGCCGTCCCAGGCAATGGCGTTAAAGCCGCTGTTCTGAAGACCGGCGTCAACTGTCTTTACTGGGTTACCGCCCGAATCGAGGAGTTTCAACATAACCCGCGCGCCGGTGACATCCGTCAGGGTATATGTGATATTAGTATTGTCCGCGAAGGAGTTAAAGGCGTATGGGTTTGCGGCAAGGTCACTTATGGATGCCCCGGAGGAAATCGAGGCGAAGAAAAAGAGCAGAATCAGGGTCAGTATCAGGGTGTGCGTCAATCTTATTAAGGGATTCTCGACAGAAAGTGGCTGGACCTTCGAGTATGACATATCGCCCCTCCTGTTACAGGTCCTATCCCCTCTTGATAATACCACCCCAAATTATAGAACAATCATCACATTTATCACAATTATAACACAGATTCGATATTTTGCAAGGATTTTTTTAATTATATAACAATTATAACAGGTGGGGAGAAATTTACCCGTCGGGATTGAAGAATTCCGCCCTGCCTGCAGCAGGCAGGCATTTATGGCGGAGTTCTTCAATCAAGTTCAGGGCAGGCCAGGGTACCCCGCTCCCATTAAGGAGAGGGATTGCGGCCCGTCTGCGTGAGACGCACAGGCAGGCGAGCATTACGTTCAGCATGGCGGAGCAACGGAAAAGGTTTTTGCCTGAGGTCTGTAAGGAGGGGACTGGAATATGGTGCCGGAGGGGGGAGTCGAACCCCCACGGGGTTTCCCCCACGGGATTTTGAGTCCCGCGCGTCTACCAGTTCCGCCACTCCGGCCCGCTAACATCTTTAACATGAGTATACGCAAGGTGTCAATCCCCGGGAACGGGAAGAGAAGGGAAAAAAACCATAAACTTTTCATGCGCGGGAACTTTTCCGGGCGCCCGGGCAAATCCCGGACTTAAGTTTCCCCGGTTTAAATCACTTTTTGTTTTTTAACCTTCCCTTTAATTTTCGGTTGCCTTAGGCCATTTTGGAGTATATACTACGTGCATGTTAAGCACAAAAGAAATCCTCAAAAGGCTCAGAACGCTGAGGGAGGAAAGGTACCTCAAGCAGGAAGACCTGGCCAGACGCCTGGGGATAGACAGAACGACCTACATAAGAAAGGAGAAGGGCATGATCCCCATAACCACCGACGAGTGGCTTAGACTGGCCCGGGTGCTGGAAAAAGACCTTTCGCATTTCTTTCTCGCCGACAGCCGCCTCTCTTTCAGGGACGCCGGCGGCGGAAAAGAAAAGGCGCTCTTGGAACTCTACCGCTCCCTCAGCGTCGAGGAAAAAGAGGACCTCATCGCGTGTCTCCGCCTTCTTTTGAAAGGTGTAAAGAGAAAAAAGGTTCGGGCGACCCTCGGTATGCTCACCCTCGCATAAAAGACGGGAACCTCTGCTTAAGAGCCCGTGAACCGGTTTTTACTGCGCCTTGGATAGTGAAGTTTTCCCTCAACACCCCGTCCCGCCGGCCGAATGTGCTTGACACGCACCCCTCCCCGCCTGTATAATATATCACAAAAAATTTACCGGGTGGAGCGCCTCATGCTGCTTCTCGATACAGGAAAAGTGAGGGTTGAGTACGAAGGGTCGGATGCGAAACTCTACGTGTATAAAGACGGGAGGCTCGTGGGTTGCGAATTGATTACGGAATGCATCCTGCATCTCCTCGATGAGTCCCCGTCCGAGGAATACAGGAAGACGGAATACGATTCAAAAAGACTCCTGAACTGACCCGGCGCGCCCCTTTTACTCCTTCTTCAGATACACCGTCCTTACGGGGAAAGGCATCTCTATACCCCCTGCCCTGAACCTCTTTAATATCCTCTTCCTGAGTTCATGCTGGACAAGGTACTGGTCGACGAATTCGGATACCTGACAGTTGAGGGTAAAGTCGAGGGAAGATTGCCCGAATCCCGGTATGAACCTTACAAACGGCTGGTCCGGAAGCAACCCGGGGACATCCCCTATCGCCTTTTTGGCCTCTTCGACGAGCAGCCTTTCGACCTCATCGGGGTCGGAATCGTAACTTACGCTTACGGGGATAAGAAGCGACATCTTCATTTCCGGCAGGTTATAATTGGTTATAATGCTCTGGGAAAGTTTATTGTTCGGTATGATGACGAAATTATTCTGGAGTTTGCGTATCCGCGTCGTCCTCCATCCTATGTCCGCGACATACCCCTCTTCCCCCGCGTCGAGTTTTATGTAATCGCCCACGGAAAAAGGTTTTTCAACGAGGATATACACGCCGGCGAATATATTCGAAAGGGTGTCCTGAATGGCCAATGCCACGGCAAACCCCCCCACCCCGAGCGCGGTCAGGAAAGGCGTTATCGAAATGCCGAGGCCGTGGAGGATTACGAGAAAACCCACCGCGAACACGAGAACTCTTATGATGGTCTTTGAAAGCCCGGTCGCGGGCACGCTTACTTTGCTCGCCTCCATGGAGCGCTGGACGAGCATTGAGACAAAACCGGCGGCGGCTATAGTTACGGAAAGGACGATTGCCGCGTAAAGGGCCTTCTGCCCGTAGTCGACATATCTTGGATGGAAGTTTGAGACCCCAAGCGCTATATAAAATGCGACGGCAAACGCCCAGAAAATAGAGGGGCGCCGGACGGAAAGCATCAGTATGTCGTCGATGGTGGAACCAGTCTTTCTGGTCCATCTCTCAAAGAGGCCGAAGGACACACTTCTTACAATGAATAACCCCGCAGACGACGCCGCGAAGACAGAGGCGAATATCAGTAATTCCCTCCACATGCCCTCAGCCATCCTTCGTATCCATGAGGAATCGGCAGACCGTTGAGAAAGGGTTCCCCCCCGGCGGGGACTTCCCTCCAGCACCACTTTCTAATACTGGCTTTCTTAATAATAAGGGCGTTTGCAGTGGAAAGTGGTGCTGGACGCGGGCACCCCGTTCAACCTCCTAATCCGTTACGACAAAATGGGCGCGCCTGTTTTTCTGCCAGCACTCCTCCGTCTTCTCGCTGCAGAACGGCTTCTCCTCGCCGTAACTTACAATCGACATCCTGCCGCTGCCGACCCCCAGGTCCGCGAGATACCTCTTGACCGCGGCGGCCCTGCTCTCGCCGAGCGCCAGATTGTATTCGGACGTGCCTCTCTCGTCCGCATGGCCTTCTATGAGGACCCTCATCTTGCCGTTTTTCTTAAGCACACCTGCGTTTTTATCGAGCGCGGCCCTCGCACCCGGCGTTACGTCATAGCGGTCGAAATCAAAGTAAACATCCTCTATCCCCTCGGTAACGCCTTCAAACGCTTTTTTGGCCGCAGCCATCTCTTCGACCTTCGCAAAAGCGGCTTCTTCGCCCGCCTTCCCCGCAGGCACACCTTCAGCGGTTACAGGCACCTCTTCCAACGGTCTGCTCCCTGCGGCCTCGCCTTTTTCCAATGCGCCGCCTTCCACTGCGGTCTTGACGGATTTCTTTGCGCACCCGGAAAAACCGGAAAAAAGAAATATTACGAAGATAAATAGAACAAAGCCCTTTTTCATAGCCACCGTCCTTTCTCCATTTAATGTCACAGCAAAACCATATTTACGAAAGATTCTCCGCCGGCCGAAGGCCCTGAATATTTCTTATCAATGTATCAAATTGGCGCTCCAACCGTCAAGGGTCTTAACCCGCTTGAGGGCGTTTTACGATTCGGCGCCGCGCCCGATAGCATTCCACAGAATATATCACGACCCTTTGAAATATAACACAACTGGGCCGGATGTCAAAAGGGCGGTTTGTTTTAGTTGACATCGCGAGGGTATGAAATTAAAATGGATATCATGATGGAAGGCGCCTTTAAATACATTGCCGCTGCCGCGGTCCTTACGCTCTTTTTCGCCCCGCGCGGATTCGGCGCGGACGGCATTGCCCCCCAAAGGGTCATAGTGCTCGACCCCGGGCACGGCGGGGATGACGCCGGCGCGGTCGGGCCCGACGGGGTGAGGGAAAAAGACATAACGCTCGCCGTGGCAAAGGAACTCGAAGCGGAACTCTCGAAGAGCCCCGGTACCCGGATTATACTTACAAGGACCGACGACACCTTTATCCCTCTTGGGGAGAGGACGAATATAGCGAACAGGGCGCGGGCGGACATCTTCGTAAGCATCCACGCCAACAGCGCGTATAAAAGAGACGCGAGCGGGGTTGAAACGTATTTTTTAAGTTTTGAGGCATCGGACAGCGACTCGAGGAAACTTGCGGCCATCGAGAATAACGTAATAAGCGCGGGCCCGGAAGACAAGGGCGGCAATGATATCGAGAGCATCATCTGGGACCTCGTGGAGACCGAAACCCTCAAGGAGAGCGAAGAACTTGCCGGGTCCGTCCACGACCGCCTCGTGAAGGCGACAAATGGCGAGAACAGGGGCGTAAAGCAGGCGCCTTTCTTTGTGCTCGCAGGCGCCACCATGCCGGCCGTGCTCGTCGAGGTCGGGTTCATATCGAATCCCGAAGAGGAGAAGAAACTTTCCTCGGAGGGCGCGCAGAAAACCATTGCGGCGGCAATCTCCTCAGGGGTGGCGGACTTCGAAAAAAAACTCGGAAAGAGGGAAGGTCTTTTGAAAACGGGTCGCTATGACAAGGAGTGACGGAAGAAAGACCGACTGGTTGAGGCCGGTAACAATAAAGAAGGACTATCTTAAGTTCGCCGAGGGCTCCGTCCTGATAGAGGTGGGCAATACGAAGGTAATCACATCCGTCACGGTTGAAGAAAGGGTGCCGCCTTTTTTGCAGGGAAAAAGGACCGGCTGGATTACCGCGGAGTACTCGATGCTGCCCAGGAGCGTGCAAAAAAGGATCCCGCGGGAAAGTAGTCTCAGGGGCGGCAGGACCCACGAAATCCAGCGCCTTATAGGCAGAAGCCTGCGGGCGGTGGTGGACATGACTATCCTCGGGGAAAGGACGATAACCGTCGACTGCGACGTCATCCAGGCCGACGGCGGCACAAGGTGCGCCTCCATAACAGGCGCGTATGTGGCGCTTGCGGACACAATAAACTGGCTGGTCGATACGGGCGCAGTGGATAAAAGCCCGTTAATGGACAGCGTTGCCGCAACGAGCGTCGGGATAGTCGGCGGAGAAAGGCTCCTTGACCTGGCCTATGAGGAAGATTCTACGGCCGAGGTCGACATGAACGTGGTTATGACGGGCGGGGGGAAGATAGTCGAGGTGCAGGGCACTGCCGAGTCATCCCCTTTCACAAAAAAAGAGATGGATTCGCTCTTTATGCTCGCCAAGAAGGGCATAAGGGAGTTGACCTTAATCCAGAAAAAATCCCTCGAAAAAAGACGCTGACCCCCCCATCCGGGAAACACCCCCGTCATAATAGTCAACGCTCAAAGACGTCCCGCCCGGCACCACTTTGGACACGTTGGCTTTGAACGGAATGCTCGCCGCAATCCCGCCTCTGTAGAGGCGCGGGGTACCCATCCGAAGGATGGGTCGGGCGAGCTATATAATTGACAACTTCCTTACCGTCGAAGAATCTCCGCCATTTATGGCGGAGTTCTTCAATGTTATGGAGGAAGCCCTGTCCAAAGTGGTGCTGGACATTTTTTCCACCGTGAGATTATGAAGATAGTCCTCGCAACACGGAACAGGGGGAAGATAGAAGAGATAAAAGAACTCCTGAAAGGGTGCGGCTTTGAGATGCTCACGCTCGATGATTTTCCCGGACTTGCGCTCCCGCCCGAGGATATGCGGGACTTCAAAGGGAACGCCCTTAAAAAGGCCCGAAGCGTTGCCTCAAAGACCGGGATTCCTTCCCTTGCCGACGATTCGGGGCTTTGTGTAGACGCCCTGCAAGGCGGGCCAGGGGTGCATTCGGCAAGGTATGCGGGAAAGGGCGCGACGGATTCGGATAATTACGAAAAACTCCTCAAGGAACTTAAAAATATTCCCCCCGGGCAAAGAACGGCCCGATTTGTATGCGTGGCGGCGCTTGCGACCCCCGGCGGCAGGGAAAAGACCTTTGACGGAAGCCTCGAAGGGGTCATAGGGAATGAACCGAGGGGGGAGTACGGTTTCGGCTACGACCCTGTCTTCATAGTGCCGGGACCCGGAAAAACCCTCGCGGAACTTTCCCCCGAAGAAAAAAACATGGTAAGCCACCGGGCAAAAGCGCTCGGCAGATTGAAAGATTGGCTCAAGAAACAAATGCCTTGAAAAATCAACAACCGTGTGATATTTAATTGTTTTCCACCCTTTCCCTCCCCTCCACCACAAGTGGTGAGGGAAACGGAAATGGGCATTTTCAACACGGGGCGTAGCGCAGTCCGGCAGCGCACCTGCTTTGGGAGCAGGGGGTCGGAGGTTCGAATCCTCTCGCCCCGACCAGATTTCAAAAAAGAGCGCCTGTAGCTCAGTTGGAAAGAGCAACTGCCTTCTAAGCAGTGGGCCGGGGGTTCGAATCCCTCCAGGCGCGCCAGTTAAGGCGTTTAAAGTGTTCCGGGAGGACTTTTTAAAGAAAGTCTTCCATGGGAACTCCTCACTCAAAAACAATGGTGGACGTAGCTCAGACGGTTAGAGCATCGGACTGTGGCTCCGAGGGCCGGGGGTTCGAATCCCCTCGTCCACCCCAGGATTTCCGGGGGGACTTTTTACAAAAAGACTCTCTCTGAAAAAAGCGCCTGTAGCTCAGTTGGATAGAGCATCGGCCTCCGAAGCCGAGGGTCAGAGGTTCGAATCCTCTCAGGCGCGCCAGTTAAGACAGTTAGCGGTCATCTGTAGAAAGAAAACCGATAACCGTTTCTAAAACGGGCCACTAGCTCAGTTGGTAGAGCAGCTGACTCTTAATCAGTTGGTCGAAGGTTCGAGTCCTTCGTGGCCCACCAGTGAAATCAAGGGGTTGCTGGATTATACCTGCAACCCCTTTTCCTCAATTCTTGCTACATACTGACTACATTTTCATTTTATCCCATGGTTTTACTCCCCGGAAATCATTTTTAAACGGCAAGTTGAAAACCGGCCCGGACGGCAAAAACATCCAGAAATTGTTGACATAACCTGAAAACGATGTAAACTATAGTATAAATTCGCCATCAAGACTTTCACCGCATCAGGACCCTCACCCCGAACGGCCTTTCACCGGGAATTCTCAAAAAAACGCACCTTATAATCCATAGCGCGGGGCACCCATCCGAAGGATGGGTCGGGCGGGCACCCACACGAAGTGTGGGTCTGGTAATCGCCGGAAACTTTCCGTGCCAGCGGGTTTTGCCGAACAAACGGCGTAAGTCCACAGGCCATAATGGATGAGAGAATTTTAGAGGGCATTAGAGAACTCATTTCATCAAAGACGGGGCTGCGCATACGCACTCAGGACGGGGAAGCGCTTAACAGGGTGATTTCAGAAAGGATGCGGTCCCGCGCGATGACCTCTCCTTCAGCGTATTACGGACTTCTCTCCGGCGATACCTCTGAAAGCAGGTGTGAAGAAAAAAATCTCATCGAACTGCTCACCATGGGCGAGAGTTATTTTCTAAGGGACCATGGGCAGTTTACGCTCCTTAAGACCACGATACTCCCGGAGTTGATAGGACGCCGCAAGAATGAACGCCGGCTGGGGGTCTTAAGCGCTGGGTGCGCGGGCGGGGAGGAGGCTTATTCAGTCGCAATCCTCATAGATGAACTCATCCCGGATAGAACCGGCTGGGACATCCTCATACTCGCAACCGACATAAAAGAAGAATTCATTGAAAAGGCTCGGAGGGGCGTTTACGGCGAATGGTCGCTCAGGATGGTTGCGCCGGGCATAGTAGAGAAATACTTCCGCAGGAATAAGAATCTATTCGAACTCGATGAAAGGATAAAGGCGATGGTGACCTTCCGCCAATTGGACCTGAGAAGTGATGGATTCCCCTCCCATGAGGTCGTCTTGCGCGGCATGGACCTTATCCTATGCCGGAATGTATTCATCTATTACAGACGGAAGGCGGTCCGAACGATAGTTGCGAAACTCAAAGATGCGCTCGTGGCCGGGGGGTATCTCATGACGGGCCACGGGGAATTATACTCTGTCATTACCGGAGGGCTCAGGCCATTGGTCTTCCCTGAATCCGTCATATACGAACGCGTAAAGGAAGTCCCGCCGCAGCCGCCCATAAGCCTCCGGAAGGAAGTGGACTTCGAAGGCGGCGGAGTTCCGCCTCCTCCCTGCCGGAGGCCCGCCCCGGCAAGACCGGTTACCGTTGCGGAGGTTGAGAAACCTCCCAAAACACCCTCGATTGCCGAGGCGGAATCCCTTTTCAAGATCGGGGCGTACAGGGAAACCATCGAACGGGGGAAGGCCGTTTTAGCCGGAGACCCGGCGAACTTCCGGGCCGTTTATCTTATCGGTTCGGCGCATGCGAACTTGGGCGAGCACAAAGAGGCGAAGACCTTTCTTAAGAAGGCCCTCGAAAAGAACGACCTTGCGCCAGAGCCATATTACCTCCTCGCGCAGATTGCGCAGGAGGAAGGGGATATGGAGGACGCCGAGGATAACCTCAGGAAGGTAATCTACATTAATCCCTTATCCATCCATGCCTATCTCGAACTTGCGTCCCTTTACGAAGACGCGGGCGATATCGCAATGACGCAAAAAATGCGCAGATCCGCCGTGGATGCGCTCAAAGCGCTGCCGGGGGACGCGCCGGTGGCGCCGTACGAGGGCATGAGGGCAAGGGAATTGATTGAACGCATAAAGAAATTGACATGAAGAGCAAATAACAGGGGTAGTGCCTATGGAATCCATGCCGTATCTAATCTTCAGGCTCCACAACTCCCTATACGCCGTCAGGGCCTCATATGTCCGGGAGATGTTCTATCTCCCCATGCTCGTCCCTCTTGAGGAATCTCCTCCCTTCATAGCCGGGGTGCTTAACCTAAGGGGGAAGATAGTCCCCGTAATCGACCTCGACGTCCGTTTCGGCCATGCGCCCGGACAGAGAAATTTGACGGATGCCGTTGTAGTCCTCGACGCCGGGGACGTATTGACGGGC
>JACRCB010000156.1 GCA_016219165.1 Deltaproteobacteria bacterium
AACCCTCGGTGCACGTTAAATGCACATATGCTTTCCAGGCATACCCCTTCGGCCGCTCGGGCATCTCTCCTTTTCCTTCAGAAACTTCCGGCCATGCTGAAAAAACTGCCGTTCAACACCGGTGTCACTTCTTTATGGATGCGGGCGTTACGAGCGCCACGGCGAACCTTTCGTTTTTGTAAGTGCCGAAGGTGGGGAATCTTTTGAAGACCCATCCCCTGGCCACACTCTTATCGCCCTCTAAAAGCTCGACAAGGACCGCCGGGTTATTCGGCTCGGAACTCTTTGACTCCACGGCCTTCTCCATCATCATATAGTCGGGGACGAAAGTCTCGGCCTTGATTGAATAGCCCGTATTCCTGATGGCCGCCTTACTGCCCACCCTGACCTTTATTATATCCTTTGTCCGGGCGGTATTGTCGGTTATCTCCAACTCAACTTCCTTCCACCTTGCCTTTACCTCATCGGACAGCCTGACCGGCTTCTCGGCCTTCTTTACCCCGGCTGGCGAAGGCGGAGCGCCCTTTTCCATATCTCCTATGGAGGGATGCCCAACCGGCAGGGGCTGGGGGAGGGTTGAAGGCTGCTGGATTTCTTTTTTCTCTTCAACAGGCTTTTTCTCCTCCTTTTTTCCGCATGCCGCGAGAAAAACCGCAAGTATGACCGCGAATACAAAAAACCTTCTTTTTAGCATCTTATCCTCTGACCTCCGCTCGGTTTTTACTGCGGACAGTATAACATCTCCCGGCGCCTTTTCAAAGTTTTTTTAGAGGGGCTAAGAGACCCCTTGCCTCCGTCTTGCGGACTCAAGCCATCCTTGCTCGAACTCCGCATAGGAGAGGTATATCGAGGAGGAAAACGCGCCATCCATGGTATTGCCCTGTCCCAGCCCCTCCAGTATCTTCCTCGCGGAGAAAATGCCGAATTCACGGATAAGGTATTCAGCCGCCGAAAGGCTCAAAGCATAGGCAATAAGCGCCTTGCCGGATGAAAATCCCGTAAAAGAACCCTCAAGGGGTTTTAAGGAAACCTCTCCTGAAAGGACGTCTTTCAGGAAGGGGGCGCCCTCGTCCTTCTTCTCCTCGAAGTACTGCGCAAGCCCCTCGTTCAGCCACACCGGGGCCCTGCCTTTTGAAACCCTGAAAATAACGGCATGGGTGTATTCGTGGAAAACGACCTTCTCAAGGAGTGAGGTCTTTTCGGTTACCCCGCCGGCGGGTATCTTTATCCTGCCGTCAAAAAGCGCGCCCGCCCACGATGGGGCCCTCGTCGTATCCCTGAACCTTTCCCCGGAATAGAGGACGGCGGTTATCTTGTCCTCCGGGTAGTAGCCGAGCTCCGAGCCTATCCTGTAGTAAGCCTCTTCGAGGAGTATCCCTATGAGGTGGCCTGTAACGGCATTCTCGCCGCCTTCGAACCTGACAATAAAGTGGCTTCCTTTTTTCTCGGTGAAACCACTCTCGGAGGCTCTCTCGCCGCGCATCTTTTCAAGGGCGGAACGGAGTTCGCCGTCGGAGGGGTCTAAAGAGAGCGCCTTTTCAAGGTAAAGAGCCGCCCCCTCCACGTTCCCGCCTTCCCAATACGTCTGACCCAGCCGCATGTATACATCTTTAAGCAACCCCCTTGCCTCAGAATCATCCTTAATCCTTTCGAGGGTGCCGGATGCGGCTTCAAGTTCGCCGAGGCCCATCTCCGCATACGCAGCGCCTTTTAAAAACGCGGGGTCTTCTTTAAAAACCCCGGCATCGTAAAAGAACTCCTTCGCCCTGCGAAAATCCCGTTTTTTTAACTCCTCACGCCCGAGAAAAAAAAGGCTCTGTGCAAGATTGCCTTTGAGCGCCTCATTCGAAGGGTCGTCATTGAGCGCCCTCCTTAAGAGGGCCGACGCCTTCCCGTAATCCCCTTCCTTGAAGGCCTTATACCCTTCCCTCAAGTCTTCCGGATAGCTTGCGGCGGAGGGGAGAGTAGTCCCGGCCGAACTAACCTCCGGCCCGGCGGGGAGCCCCTTCTGAGCATCTCCGGTCCTATCCTCCCGTTGGATACGACTCCGGGGCCGGGCGGACTCCTGGCGCGCGAGGTAATAGACGAGCGCTGAAATCACAGCGAGGGAAATGATAACGACTATTGCTGTAAGGAGTTTACTGGAAAGTCTTAAGGATGTTCGGGGGGAACCGCTCTTTCTCCGGGGGTCGCTGGCGCAATGCGGACAATTCTCCGCCCATTGCGAAATGTTTGCCCCGCAATTCCTGCAAAGCATCAGAGCCTCTTACGCATCTTCACCGCGCCGAGTATGAGATTTGCCACAACCGAGATGAAATATATCTCATCTTCCTTAAACTCCCTCAATACAACCGTCTGGGCGTTCAGTACCCCGAACGGCTCGTCCCCCGAGAATATAGGATAGGAATACATGGTCTTTATCCTGTACTGTTCCTCCTTGGTTTCGGGGAAGTATCTGTATCTCGGGTCCATGGATATGTCCGGCACGAGCATGGGATGTCTCTCTTTCACGGCCGAACCCGTAATCCCCTCGCCCATCTTCAATTTCGCCTGTCCAACGGCATTCTGCGAAAGCCCGTATGTGCCCCTCATAACGAGCTCTTCTCCGTCCCACAGGTATATGGAACATACGTCGACGCCGAGCCTTCTTGCCGTCCTTTCAACCACGTTTTTAAGGACCTCGCCCAGGTCGTAGTCCGAAGAGGCGAGCATGCTTATCTCATCGAGCGTTATTATCTCCATCCTTTCCCTGTCGGCCCTCTGCAGTTCGAAGTAAAACTGCCCCGTATTGTCGAACTTAAGCGGGGTAAGGCTCTCTTTCGAAAAATGCGGGTTTATCGCCTTGCTCATGGACGGGGAAGAGCGGTACTCTGAGAATCCGCACGTGCACGTAACCTTGATTCTGTAATCGTCTATGCGCGCGGAACTCATCTTTTTCCCGCATTTCCTGCACCTTATGACCGGCTCCATCGGTTGCTCCAATACCATCGGTATTTTTTCTAAGGCCCCGGCAGCCTGACCCTTACAACCTCTCCCTCCACCCCGAAAGGGCCAACTTCCCTGCCGTTTAACTTAAGTTCGACCGCGGCGGCATTCCCTATGGTTAAAAAAAAACCTCTTCAGCCTCCCACCTTACGGATTCGCCGTCTCTCAAAAGCGTCTCGAAGGGTTTTTTATTGTCTATCTCAGCCATCACCCATGTTGTGTTCTTTGCGTAAAGGTCAAGCAGGAGTTTAGTGCCCGTGGGCTTTTCCGGGGTCTTCCCAAGGGGCGTCGAGGGGACATCCTGCGGGGCGTTAGAGCCGTACTTCTCATCCATCTTTCCGGAAGGTTCGGAAAGTTGTGCCGGGGGAACCGGCGATTGCGTTTTCCTGGTAGAGCCGCCTGAGAAGATAAAATACAGGACCACCAGGATAATCCCCGCGGAAACAAGCGAAATAACCGCCGCATTGGACTTAAACCAGGGTTTCGGAAAAGAGGCCTCTTTCTCTGGAAGGGTGTCCTTGTCTTTTTTGGCCTCCTCCCTCAGGTACGCCTCGAATCTCAAGACGGCATCGTTCTCATCGAGGCCGAGGACCCTGCAATATGACCTTATGAAACCCTTTATGTAAGTCGGGTGGGGGAGTTTTTCGTACTCGTCTTTTTCGAGCGATTCGAGAGTCTGGACCTTGAGCATCAGCCTGTCGGCGACCGCCTTCAGCGCCACCCCCCTCAATTCGCGTTCCTTCTTGAGGTATTCGCCGGGATTTTCCATTTCCGGATTTCCGCCTTACTTTAAAAGTTCTATGTATTCCCTGGCGCTCTTCGCCTTCCTATCGCTTCCCGGCAGCAGTTCAACCACCTTCCCGAACGCCTTTTTCGCCTCAGGCCTGTCTTTTTTCCGCATAAGCGCAAGCCCGAGATTATAATAGGCGTCTCCCAGAAAAGGCTCTATGGAGACCGCCTTCCTGTAGGCCTCTACCGCCTCATCGAGCATATTCAGCTTATCGTAAGATAGGCCGAGGATATTGTATGCCATCGCGTATTGAGGGTCTATACTTACGGCCTTTTTAAGGGCATCCACGGCCTTCTCGTAATCCCTCTTGTGGTAATATGCGCTTCCCAGATTGTAGCGGGCGATCTCCGGGGTCCTGTAAAGCATGTCGCCGAGGGCTTCGTTAAAATGCACTATGGCCTCATCCCACTTTTCAAGTTCGAGGTAGGCTACCCCGAGGTTTACGTGCGCCTTTGAATCGCGGGGGTTAAGAGAAACCGCCTTCCCAAGATGCTCTGCGGCCTCGGGGTACATCCTCTTTGCAAGATACGTGAGTCCCAACAGATGCTGGGAGACGGGGTCATCGGGGTATATAGCCGCGGCCTTTGAGAGTTCCTCCAAAGCCCCTGTATAATTCTCCTGGGTAAAGTACACCTCTCCCATCTTGTAATGGACATCCGCTTCCTCTTTTCTCTTCTCAAGCGTCGCGGCGCAGGAAGAGAGGACAAAGATGACCGGGATAAGAAAAAAAACTCTTGAAACCTTCATGGTTGGCCTCTCAATAGAAAATTTTGCCGCAATGATGCTTAAGGAACCTCTGGAAAAAGTATCTTGAGAGAACCTTTTTATAAAAAGGTTCTCTCAAACTCTCTCCAAAAATTTTCAGTTATGGTGGGCACAGCCCACCCTAAAAGTCTTTGGAGGGGGCAGGGCTCCCATTGCTGCGTAGCAATTGCAATGGGAAGTGGGAACCTTTCTACAGAAAGGTTCCCCCAAAAAATGTTTTTTCAGAGGTTACTATATCATATATCTTCGAAGTGGGTCAACCGTTTGAACTCCCCGTAACGCGACTCTATATCGTCGGCGGTCAGGCTTATAAGCCTGCGGAGGCTGAACGCCTCCACGTTGAAAGAAGCCATGACGCTTCCGAAGATGATTGCCTTCCTTATGTTCCCGTCGCTTAAGTCGTTTGTGTTCGCCAGATACCCGATGAGCCCCCCGGCAAAACTGTCGCCAGCGCCCGTGGGGTCGAAAATATCCTCAAGGGGATAGGCGGGCGCGGAGAATATCGACCGCCCGTTGAACATCACCGCCCCGTACTCTCCCCTCTTTACTATGAGTGTTTTCGGCCCGTATTCGAGGACCTTCTTGGCCGCCTTGACGAGTCCGGGCTCGCCGGCAAGTTCCCTCACCTCAGCCTCGTTAATGACGAGGAGTTCTACCTTTTTAAGCAGTTTCCTTAAAAAACCCGGCTTGCCCTCTATCCAGAAATTCATGGTATCGCAGGCGACGAGTCTGGGTTTTCTTACCTGTGTAAGAACCTCCATCTGGAGTTCCGGGTCTATGTTTGCGAGGAATACGAACGGGGCTTCCCTGTAATCCTCCGGTATCATGGGTTTAAAGTCGCTAAAGACGTTCATCTGGGTCTCGAGTGTATGGGCCTGATTCAAGTCGTAATCGTATCTTCCCCTCCACCTGAAGGTTTTTCCCTTTACCTTTTTAAGCCCCCTCGTGTCTATCCCCCTCCCTTTCAGCGTCCCTATGTGCTCGTCAGGGAAATCTTCCCCCACGACGGCCACAATCCCCACGTCGGCAAAATAACTCGCTGAAGCGGAAAAATAAGCGGCAGACCCGCCTAAAACCTCCTCGGCCTTCCCGAAAGGGGTTTCAACGCTATCGAATGCAACGGAACCTACGGCAAGGATATCCATATCTTATAAGTAAGCGCCCCCTCCTTGCGAAAACCGGCAAGCATCCGGTTAAGGAACCTCTGAAAAAGTATCTTGAGAGAACCCGACCCATCCTTCGGATGGGTTCCCCGTAAAAAGGTTCTCTCAAACTCTCTCCAAAAATTTTCAGTTCTGGTGGGCACAGCCCACCCTAAAAGTCTTTGGAGGGGGTTTGGGGGAAACTTTCTACAGAAAGTTTCCCCCAAAAATGCTTTTTTCAGAGCTTCCTTAAAGATACTTCCCGATAAGAAGCCCGAGGTCCTTCTTCGTCTTTTTGGAAATCATTTTTCTATCCGTTATTATCGCGTATTTCAGGGCGGTTGCGCACCTGCATCCCCTCGGGCGGCGTATCATGGGAACGGCCCTTCTTATTATCTCCCGGGCGGTTGAGACGTTTTTCTTGAGGGTCTCGAGTATCATCTCTACAGTCACGGACTCTTCGGTCTGGTGCCAGCAGTCGTAGTCGGTCGAAAGGGCGATAGTCGCGTAGCAGAGCTCGGCCTCCCTCGCCAGTTTCGCCTCAGGTATGTTGGTCATCCCTATGACGTCCACCCCCCACTTCCTGTAAATGTTACTCTCGGCGCGGGTGGAGAACTGGGGGCCTTCGATGCACATGTACGTCCCGCCCCTTCTGACCGCGGCCCCGGCGGATTTCGCCTCCTCGAAGAGGACCCCGGCAAGGTCAGCGCATACAGGGTCTGCGAATTCCACGTGCCCGGCGACGCCATCCCCGAAAAACGTGCCAGCCCTCTTATCTGTCCTGTCGAAGAACTGGTCCACTATGACTATATGGCCGGGGGGGATATCCTCTTTCATGCTGCCCACCGCCGAGACCGATATGAGCCACTCAACCCCTAATTTTTTCATCCCGTATATGTTAGCCCTGTAGTTTATCTCGGAGGGGAGAAGCCTGTGGCCTTTTCCGTGCCTCGGGAGAAAAATAAGTTCCGCGTCCCCGAACCTTCCGGTTATAAACTCGTCCGAAGGGTCCCCGAAAGGTGTTTTTACCTTCACGGTCTTTACTTCTTTAAGCCCCTCCATATCGTAAAGGCCGCTGCCGCCGATAACGCCGATAACTTTCCCGGCCTTTCCGGTTTTTTTAGCCATCCCGAGAATTCCTCCGCTCGTTATTCCAGATTATTTTTGACGGTAACTTGTAACATTAAGTAAGCGGGGGGTCAAGCGTTTTTGTTGCTTTTACCAAGCGCCCCGGCCCTTAACTGCCCGCACGCGGCCTCTATGTCGGAGCCCCTGCTTATTCTTATGAGGACGTTATAGCGCGCGCCTGCCAGGACCCTCTTGAATGTCTCCACCTTTTCCACCTCCGGCCTTTCAAAACGAGAGCCGGGCAAGGGGTTGAAAGGTATGAGATTTATCTTGCACGGTATGCCGGAAAGTAAGGCCGCAAGCCTCCAGGCATCTTCTATGGAGTCGTTTACGTCCTTTATAAGGACGTATTCGATTGTTATATACCTCCCATGCTCAAGCGGGTACCGCCTTAAACTCGCGATGAGTTCCTTTAAGGGGTATTTCTTGTTAACCGGCATGAGGAGTCTTCTTTGAGAGTCGGTCGTTGCGTTAAGCGACACCGCCAGGTTCACCTTCGCCTCTTTGCCGAGTCTTTCTATTCCCGGAGGAATCCCCGCGGTCGAAACCGTCACCTTCCTTGAGGAGAAATTCATGCCCTTCGGGTCAGTGAGCACGCCGATAAACTTCAAAACCCCGTCATAATTCAGAAGCGGCTCCCCCATTCCCATAAGGACGACGTTGGTTATCCTTTCGCGCCCCCTTATAAACCCCTCTCTTACGACGGTGTCCGCGCCGTGGACCTGTCCGGCGAGTTCGGAAAGGGTCAAGTTCCTTCCCGGCCCAAGCCGGCCGGTCACGCAGAAACGGCAGCCGAGGGCGCACCCGGTCTGCGTGGATACGCACAGGGTGAGCCTTTTCTCGCCGGGTATCAGGACACTCTCTATCTTTTCGCCGTCCTCGAGGGAAAAAAGCAGTTTCACCGTGCCGTCAATCGAGGCGCGCCTTTCAACGAGGCGAGGACATCCGATGTAATAGCCTCCGGCTTCGAGGATATCGCGGAACTCCTTTGAGACGTCCGTCAACGCGCCTATGGACAAGGCCCCTTTTTTAAAAAGCCAGCGGTAGAGTTGGCCCGCCCTGTACGGGGATTGCCCGAGCCTTTTTACAAGGGTAACGAGTCCTTCGGATGTGAGGTCTTTAAGGTTTTTTTTGACCGGCGGAAGGGGCATTGGTCCGTTCCCGGAGGGATGCGGCAGAGCCGCTACTTATCCACCTTCGCCACAAGCCAGTAAACGGCGCCCAGCACTGCCACGGCCGCTACGAGGGAAAGCTGCGCTCCCACCTCTCCATGATAAAGGCTTGTCACCAATATCTTTCTTATCACGGCAACGAGGGCGACGCTTAAGAAGACCTTGATGGCGAATTTGCCTCCCCTAAGGTGGTGTATCTCCGTGTCCATGAGTTCTATGACGACCCAGAGCATCAAGAGGCTCCCGAGGGTTGAAAGCAACCCCTTTTCTATGTCGCCGTCGAATATGTGGGCGAAATCGTATACGAAGAGGCCTATGACTATGATACCCACTACTACGAGCGAAAGCACGAGCATGAGATTGAGCCCGTATGAAAAACGCCTTGCGAACTGTATGAGATAGGATTCCACCCTGTAGGAAAGAAACCTTATCCTTTTCTCTTCCTCTATGTAGGAACTCGTAAAGACGTCGAGGTTGATATCGAGTATCTTATCTATGGACCCGGACAGATAGACGCATTCCCTCGGGTCTTTTACGGCATTTTTAAGGACATCCATGATATACCTTCTCACGAAATGCATCGCCGCGTTCACGTAATGGGCGCTGAGCCCTATATCGACATGGACCATGCCCACGCGCTCGAGTTCCTTGAAATAACCCTTGTCGTATTCGCCGGAAAAGAGGGCGGCAAACCACATTACAAGGGCATCCTGATGCCTTTTTATGGTCTCCTCGTCCTTGAGGAACTTTGACGTGTCTTCGAAGTGCCTGACATGGTCGTAGAACCCCTCGACGAAGTTCCGGCTGAAGGGCTCCATGAGGGGAAAAAGGCCCTTAAGATTCATCGCATCCTTCGCGGTGAAGCCGTAATGCGCCTTTATCTTGTCTATGTTCTCCATACGCTACCTTTCCTTTATTTCGAGCGAATTGAAGAAATAACCGATTTCAAACCGCGCGGTATCCGGGCCGTCCGAGCCGTGCACGACATTTTCTTCGATGGAAGCGGCGAGGTCCCTTCTTATGGTGCCGGGGGCGGCGTCCTTCGGGTTTGTGGCGCCCATTATATCCCTTACCTTTTTTATCGCGCCGTCCCCTTCAATGACCATCGGGACCACGGGGCCGGAACTCATGAAGGAAGTAAGGCTTTGAAAAAACGGCCTTTCCCTGTGCACCGCGTAAAAACCCTCCGCCTCCTTCTTCGTAAGGCAAGACATCTTTAATCCGATAACCTTAAGCCCCGCCCGCTCGAACCTCCCTATGACCTCGCCCGTGAGACCCTTCTTTACTCCGTCGGGCTTTACTATCGAAAGGGTTCTCTCCATCCTGTATCCGTCTCCTCAGTCTATTTATTGGGGCGGGATAACCTTAACTTGACCGGCAGCCTGAACGGCCTTTTTAAACCCCGCAGGCGCCGCCGAAACCTATTGTAACCTTAATCCGTTCACCGGGTTTTTCAGCCTTTTCTATTATCACGGGGACGCGTTTTCCCCCGCTGAATGTGAACATCTTCTTCATGCCCTTGGGGTCCTTCTCCACATTTACATACTCGACCTCGAAGCCCCTTTTTGCATAGTCCTCTCTGGCCGCGACTGTATACGGGCAGGTGTCTTTACCGAAAATCAGAACCTTTTTCACTTCCTCCGGCATGACAATCTCCGCAAGGTTTCGTTTCTTCACGATATTATACACAAAAGACTACGGTTGACAAGCGATAAATCACCTCTTCCTTCCAACCCCCACCCTGTCGCAGTATCTAAAAAGCCTGCACCTCGAGCATAAAGGGGAGACCGGTTTGCAGACGTTCTGCCCGTATGCGACAAGGAGGGTATTGAAGGTTATCCAGTATCTTTCCGGGAGTTTCCTCCTCAGGGCGGACTCGGTATCGAAGGGTGTCTTTGTTTTTACATAACCCCAGCGGTTGGTGAGCCTGTGCACATGGGTATCGACGCATATCCCCGGCTTATTGTAGCCCATGGTCAGGACGAGGTTGGCGGTTTTTCTTCCGACCCCTTTGAGATTAAGGAGCCCCTCCATGGTATCCGGGACTTTCGAGGAGTGTTTTCCGGATATCCCTTTTGACAGTCCCTTTATGGTCCGCGCCTTTACCCTGTAAAAGCCCGCCGGATAGATTGTTTCTTCGATTGTCCGCAGAGGAATCCCGGACATCTCAGCCGGGGTATCCGCCTTCTTAAAAAGGCGGACCGAGGCCCCTTTTGTGACGGAGTCCTTTGTGCGCAGGCTCAAGATACAGGATATGAGCACCTTGAAGGGGTCGCGCGCGATATTCGACAGGCCGGTGACATAAGGGACTTTAAACCTCATGGCCTCCCTCTTAAGAACGGCTATCGCCTTCGGTATATCCCGGTTACGCACCCTTAAGCATCCTTCCCGTATGAACAATAAAAAAGGCGGACGGCCTTTTTCGGGCCGCCAGCCTTTTTAACGGCAATCCGCGGGTTGCCGGAAGGCCTTCCCCGCAGCCTTAAATTACATATCCATTCCGCCCATGCCGCCCATTCCGCCCATGCCGCCCGGAAGCGACGGTGTTTTTTCGTCCCTGGGCTTTTCCGCGACCATGGCCTCAGTCGTGAGCATCAGGGAGGCTATGGAGGCGGAGTTCTGGAGGGCGATCCTTGCGACCTTTGTGGGGTCTACAACGCCCGCGGCAACGAGGTCCTCGTAGACCTCCGTAGCCGCGTTGAAGCCGAAGGCGCCTTTTCCGTTCTTCACCCTTTCCGCGACTATGGAGCCGTCAATGCCGGCGTTATTCGCTATCTGGCGGACAGGTTCTTCGAGGGATTTCCTTACGATTTTTATGCCGAACTGCTGGTCGCCTTCGAGTTTTAATTTCTCGATGGCGGTGATTATCCTCAGATACGCCACCCCGCCCCCGGGCACCACACCCTCTTCAACCGCGGCCCTTGTCGCGTGGAGCGCGTCCTCAACCCGGGCCTTCTTCTCCTTCATCTCCGTCTCCGTTGCGGCCCCTACATTTATGACCGCAACCCCTCCGGCGAGTTTCGCGAGCCTCTCCTGCAGTTTCTCCTTGTCATAGTCCGAGGTGGTCTCCTCTATCTGCGCCCTTATCTGCTTTACCCTCGCGTCTATGGCATCCTTCTTCCCCGCCCCGTCTATAAGCGTAGTATTCTCCTTGTCCACGACTATCCTCTTTGCCTTGCCGAGGTCCTTCGTGTCGACGTTTTCGAGTTTTATCCCGAGTTCCTCCGCTATGAGGCGTCCGCCCGTAAGGACCGCGATGTCCTCGAGCATGGATTTCCTTCTGTCGCCGAATCCCGGGGCCTTTACCGCGCAGGCATGGAGCGTGCCGCGAAGCTTATTCACAACGAGGGTGGCGAGCGCTTCTCCCTCCACGTCCTCCGATACGATGAGAAGCGGCCTGCCCAACTTTGCGACCTTTTCGAGCACCGGCAAGAGGTCCCTCATGTTCGATATCTTCTTTTCGTTTATCAGGATAAACGCGTCCTCGAGGACGCATTCCATCCTCTCGGCGTCCGTTACGAAGTAGGGGGAGAGGTATCCCCTGTCGAACTGCATGCCCTCGACGACATCGAGGACCGTCTCCATACCCTTTGCCTCTTCAACGGTTATTACGCCTTCCTTGCCGACCTTGTCCATCGCCTCGGCGATTATATCGCCTATGGTGGCATCGCCGTTTGCGGAGATGGTGCCGACCTGCGCTATCTCCTTTTTATCCTTGATGGGCTTGGAGAGTCTCTTAAGTTCCTCCACCCCGGCCTCGACGGCCCTCTCTATCCCTCTTTTAAGGTCCATGGGGTTGTGGCCCGCGGCAACGAGTTTACTGCCCTCCCTGAATATCGCCTGCGCAAGGACCGTTGCGGTGGTTGTGCCGTCCCCCGCGACGTCCGAGGTCTTGCTCGCGACCTCCTTGACCATCTGGGCGCCCATGTTCTCAAACTTGTTTTCGAGTTCAATCTCCTTTGCCACCGTAACGCCGTCCTTTGTTATCACGGGGCTTCCGAAACTCTTTTCTATCACGACGTTCCTTCCCCTCGGACCCAGCGTTACCTTTACCGTGTCGGCAAGAATGTTAACGCCCTTCAATATCGCCGTCCTGGCATTATGACTATATACTATCTCTTTTGCGGCCATCT